>NZ_JAWRYM010000229.1:0-339 GCF_046534555.1 Bacillus sp. SIMBA_074
TAGAAACTTTTCATTTGTGAAAAGTCCTATATCCAAATTTCGTTGCTCAGCTCTCGAAGTTAAATTGCCATTGGATTCCGAATTTATCCGTTAACTGACCGTAAATTTTACTCCAAAATGTTTCTTGAAGCTCCATCCCAACCTTACCGCCTTGACTAAGTTTATTAAAGATCGATTTAATTTCATCCAAATCCTTACTAACAAATGCCAAGCTGATATTATTTCCTTCGACAAAAGGCATGCCAGGAAAAGTATCTGAAAACATGATATTGCTTCCATTAATACTTAGCCTTGTATGCATGACTAAATCTTTCGCTTCTTCTGGAAGCGGAAATTCAG
>NZ_JAWRYM010000230.1:0-339 GCF_046534555.1 Bacillus sp. SIMBA_074
TGATATTCTTTAATTAGCCATTGGGGCACTCGATCGGGATTTGTCATATCTTCTTTCGTTAACAAATTTGAATTAACAGTCAGCATCATTGGTCTCCTTAAATCGTTTTACTAAATGATACCCGCTATAAATAAACTAAAACATCTCTCGAACTGCCAATCACCACAATCAGGTACACCTCATGTAAATTCTTCTTTATTTAAGATTTGATAAGTGCCTCCCCGTTCCATTATGATTCCAATTCCTACTCAAGAAATGTAATACCGGTTCAGCAAAAAAACATTTGACTCCGCATGATAATCATTTTCTTTCCTTTAGGTTAACCTAACAAAAAACAAG
>NZ_JAWRYM010000231.1:0-338 GCF_046534555.1 Bacillus sp. SIMBA_074
AAAGGAAAGCGCAATTTGCGTCTCATTCGTGTTTCGCTCAATTTGTGCTACTCGCTTCTGCGTATCGATCATTTTCTCGTTCCACTCCTACTCTTCGCTATCTAAGTCCCGCAGGCGCTCTGCAATCGCTCGTCCGTGCGCAGCCAAGCCCTCTTGCTCTGCCAGCGTAATGATTTTATGACCATTTTCGCGCAAATCGCTTTTGCTATAAGAAACCACACTCGATTTTTTAATAAAGTCATCTACCGATAGAGGAGATGAAAAGCACGCCGTTCCATTCGTCGGAATCACATGATTTGACCCTGCAAAATAATCTCCTACCGGCTCCGAGCTGTATG
>NZ_JAWRYM010000232.1:0-337 GCF_046534555.1 Bacillus sp. SIMBA_074
CCACGTCTTTCTTGCAACATCACCGATCCACCGTGAGTTCAAGTTGAACATGAGCAAGGAGCAAGTCCTTGCTCGTGCAGTGGAAGCAGTCACCTATGCGAAAAAGTACTTCACGGAAGTACAATTCTCCGCAGAGGATGCAGCACGTACTGAAATTGACTTTTTGGCGGAGGTAGTAGAGGCTGTCATCAAGGCAGGCGCTACGACAGTAAACATTCCGGATACGGTGGGCTACATGACACCGTATCAGTACGGAAATATTTTCCGTGAGTTGAGACAGCGTGTTCCTGCGACCGAAAATATTCGCCTGAGCTGTCACTGCCATGATGACCTCGGT
>NZ_JAWRYM010000233.1:0-337 GCF_046534555.1 Bacillus sp. SIMBA_074
GGTCGGCGAGGCGGCGCGCCAGCCGCCACACCCCGGGCGTGAGCACGCGAGCGGGCGACACGACCGCCTCCAGCGGGCTGAGCGTCCCGTCGTAGCCGTCGTCCGGCTGGCCGAGCTCGACGAGGTACCCGTCCGCGACGCGACCCGCCGAACGGAGCGGCACCCGGACGCGCACACCGGGCAGGGCCTCTGCGGCCAGCTCCTCCGGTATGGCGTAGTCGAAGAGGTGGTCGAGCTGAGGGAGCGGCGAGTCGATGACCACCCGGGCGACCCGTGCGGCCGCCGCCACGGCTAGATCCCCGCGGCCGAGCGCAGGTCGTCGACGCGGTCGAGCCGC
>NZ_JAWRYM010000042.1:0-40291 GCF_046534555.1 Bacillus sp. SIMBA_074
CGTGGTGTAGTGGTTAACATGCCTGCCTGTCACGCAGGAGATCGCCGGTTCGACCCCGGTCGGGACCGCCATTTTAATAAGGCTCGGTAGCTCAGTCGGTAGAGCAGAGGACTGAAAATCCTCGTGTCGGCGGTTCGATTCCGTCCCGAGCCACCATTTTAATAAAATATGCCGGCTTAGCTCAATTGGTAGAGCAACTGACTTGTAATCAGTAGGTTGGGGGTTCAAGTCCTCTAGCCGGCACCATGTAAGTTTCGGAGGGGTAGCGAAGTGGCTAAACGCGGCGGACTGTAAATCCGCTCCTTCGGGTTCGGCAGTTCGAATCTGCCCCCCTCCACCATTTTACATAGGGGCATAGTTTAAAGGTAGAACTGAGGTCTCCAAAACCTCCAGTGTGGGTTCAATTCCTACTGCCCCTGCCAAATATACAAACACAACATGGCGGTTGTGGCGAAGTGGTTAACGCACCGGATTGTGGCTCCGGCATTCGTGGGTTCAATTCCCATCAGTCGCCCCATTTTTATTTTTTAAAAATTACAAATAAATTAATGGATACTTACATATAATTAAGTAAAACTTCGGTGGGCTATAGCCAAGCGGTAAGGCAACGGACTTTGACTCCGTCATGCGCTGGTTCGAATCCAGCTAGCCCAGCCATTTTTGCGGAAGTAGTTCAGTGGTAGAATACAACCTTGCCAAGGTTGGGGTCGCGGGTTCGAATCCCGTCTTCCGCTCCATTTTAACTTCATATGGCGGCATAGCCAAGTGGTAAGGCAGAGGTCTGCAAAACCTTTACCACCGGTTCAAATCCGGTTGCCGCCTTTCTTTTATGCCGATGTGGCGGAATTGGCAGACGCGCACGACTCAAAATCGTGTTCCTTCGGGAGTGTCGGTTCGACCCCGACCATCGGTATCACGAACGGCGTAACATCAAGGCTCTACACTAATTGTGTAGAGTTTTTTTGTATTTTCTTCACACTACAAAATAAGCACTAATAGTGCGTTGGGGTAGTGTGCGGTGAGTAGGTGACGAACTTTAGATGCAGTTGGAAGAAACTATGAAGTATTAAAAGGATAAAACCGAAAGTTCGGTTTTATCCTTTTATAAAATTTCAGTAGAATATTACATATACAAGAATTTTTTCGAGCACTCTAGAGAGAATCTCTCCACCCTGGTGACATGAAGTTAAATCCGATACCACCAGTTGAAATTACCACATTATCAGCTGGTAATTTCGTAATTTCGAAAAACTTCTTTTCAAACTCTTCTCTGTTGTACTTGTACATAGTTGAGTGACACGACCATATTTGCGTTGAAGTACTCAACCAGTCCCCTAATTCCTTTAATTTAGGGAACGACTCAAATTGAATTGGACCATCCAATTTCATGAATCTCACTTGATAGATAGTTGGGTTTAACTTCTCTCCTATTCCTTTAAAACCATGTGATTTTTTCTCATTTGAATGTGTCATAATTCTCTCCCATCTTTTCTTCAAATTTTTTCCTATTTTAATTATACAGCAATAGAAAGTAATTAAGGAAATATTATGGGATTAGTAGAGGAATGAAAAGGAATAACTTTAGTTTGATAATGAATAGTTCATAACATACTACATAACAAATCTTTAAAAGGACATGGCAGCTTTGCCCTGTTTCTTATTGTTTAGCGAGAAATAATAAAATAAATTATCACAGTAATAAATGAAATATGATAAATTTAATCAAGGGAGAGAAATGAAAGTAAAAGGTGTCAGTTATTTAATATGATTCCATTTTGGCTCCGTTTCATTTTAATTTATCATGTTTAAAGAAGCTCAAAATTTTTAAAATGCTTTAAAATAAAGGATTTTAAGGGTAGCACTCTATATAAATGTCACCTAAAAAGACCCTAACAGAAATGTTAGGGTTTTTTTTGTTAAATTATGCTATGTGATTTTAAAATTCGTAATAAACTTAGGAATTCATGTATAATATAACTTGTCGAAAGAACAAAATGATAGTGATTTATATTATGTCTGTAATATGAATCAAAAATGAACTTTTTATATTTCTTTTAAAAATGTGTTGAATACACATTATATTTCATATTAATATTTTTATGTAGATTTAAAATGGGAAAGAGAGTGGAAAGTATGGGCCGTAAATGGAACAATATTAAAGAAAAAAAAGCATCAAAAGATGCAAATACAAGCCGTATATACGCGAAATTTGGACGTGAAATTTATGTGGCAGCAAAACAAGGCGAGCCAGATCCAGAATCAAACCAAACGTTAAGAGTTGTATTAGAACGTGCGAAAACATACAACGTGCCAAGAACAATTATTGACCGTGCGATTGAAAAGGCAAAAGGCGGTTCAGAAGAAAACTATGACGAGCTTCGTTATGAAGGCTTTGGACCAAACGGATCTATGGTAATTGTAGATACACTGACAAATAACGTAAACCGTACTGCAGCAGATGTACGAGCTGCATTTAGCAAAAACAGTGGTAACATGGGTGTAAACGGTTCTGTCGCTTACATGTTTGATGCGACAGCTGTTATCGGTCTTGAAGGTAAAACATCAGATGAAGTTCTTGAAATCTTAATGGAAGCAGATGTAGATGCACGTGACATTCTAGAAGAAGAAGATTCTGTTATCGTTTATGCTGAACCTGATCAGTTCCATTCAGTACAATCTGCACTTAAAGGTGCTGGTGTTGAAGAATTTACAGTTGCAGAATTAACAATGCTTGCACAAAGTGATGTAGAACTTCCTGAAGATGCTCAAGTGCAATTTGAAAAAATGGTTGATGCATTAGAAGATTTAGAAGATGTACAGCAAGTTTACCACAACGTAGACTTAGGGGAATAATATAAGACAGAAGACCCTTTCCTTTAACGGATAGGGTCTTTTTTTATGGAGTTAATTAAGGTGGTAAAGTATTAAAGGTATTTTGTAGCTGCTAGGGAATATGGTTATAGGTTTGTATTTTAAATAATCATATTTCTAGGAGGTATTTCTGTGGAGCATAAAACACCAAAGCATATTGTTGCCGTAGCAGGTTATTTAACAAATGAAAAGAATGAGGTGCTTTTAACGAAAGTGCACTGGCGAGCAGATACGTGGGAAATGCCTGGAGGACAGGTAGAAGAAGGGGAAGCGCTCGATCAAGCTGTTTGCAGAGAAATAATGGAGGAAACAGGATTAACTGTGAAGCCTATCGGAGTTACAGGGATTTATTATAATGCTTCTATGCATATTGTAGCTGTTGTTTTTAAAGTAGCATATGTTAGTGGTGAAATAAAAATTCAATCTGAAGAAATACAAGAGGCTAAATTTGTTGCTTTAAACGAAGAGAACATTGATGAGTATATAACGCGTCCTCATATGAAATCAAGGACACTTGATGCGATGAAAGCAATGCATTTTATTCCATACGAAACATGGGAAGTTCAGCCATATAATCTTATAGGAAGGTTGTAAAGAAAAGGTTAGTTATTTGAGGACAGCTCAAATTGCTAACCTTTTCTTTATGTATACTGTTTCAGAAAAAGGTCACAATAATAATGTGTAGGCTAATAATTGGTGGAGGAAGCAGGACTACCACCTAATTTCCTAGCTTTAGCCAAGTTTTGAGGGAGAATTCTTACTGCACACAAATAGCGAGATAATCCGAAAGCTAGTATTGATTTATAGAACGTTCGTTCTGTATAATGGTGATATATCGTATATAATTAGATTGCTAGATGTTTAAAAGTATAAATGTATAAACTGATATAATAAAAGAATAAAGTGAAATTAAGGAGAGTCCTACTTCCTATAAATAGTGTGATAAATAAATGTATATTCAACATTTCATATGAATAGTAGATAAAAAGGGACTGTGATACAATACATTTTTACACCTTACAATGTTGTAAGGTAGGTGTAAGAGAAATCGATGGGATATTCTTTTATAACAAGGTATTCTTAAATTAAGAGTTATATGCTGTGTGGAAAAGAGGTGTTCGAGATGAAAGAACGAGTATTATCTAGAGTGAATTATCATCAAAAAGTTGCATTAAATCCATTAACTAAATTTCTTTATAAAGCCATTATATTATTATTATTGTTAAGTTTTGCATTATTATTCGTTGGAAATGTAATGATTGAGCGAAGTGATATTAGTAAATTACATGTACCCGCTAAGTTAGAGGTGCCAGAATCATTAACACACGCATTTATTGCGACGGAAGATAAAAGGTTTTATCATCATAACGGTTTAGACTATATAGCGATTATCAGGGCGTCTATTGAAAATATAAAAGCTGGTGGTGTTGTGCAAGGAGGAAGCACGATTACACAGCAGTTATCTAAAAATGCTTTCTTATCTAATGAACGTACATTTTCCCGTAAGTGGAAAGAAATTTTTTATACGAAAAAGATTGAACGTACATTCACAAAGGATGAGATATTAAAATTGTATGTAAGTAATATTTACTACGGAGAAGGCGCATGGGGGATTGAAAAAGCAGCAAACCTTTACTTCGGTAAAAAAGTGGATCAATTAACACTGGCTGAAAGTGCAATGATGGCTGCTGTAGTAAAAGCACCGGCTTATTACTCACCTGCACAAAATTATGATAAAGCAGTTGAGAGACGGAATGTAGTTTTAAGGCTAATGGAGAAAGAAGGGTATATAAATCATGATGAATATGTGCAAGCAGTTAGTGAGAAATTAGTAATTCGCCATGATATAAAAACAGAGCAATCCATGTTAAAAAATGCCCGTGAAAAAGCAGTAAGTTAAAAGAAGTTCCTACATAGGAGCTTCTTTTTTTGATAATTTGTGACAAAAGGCGACACAATATTGTCACAAACGTTGTATTTTTGTAATTTATGTGAGCGTGTTCATTGCGTGACCTATGTAAGTATTGATATTATGTGTATTGTGTACAATGATGTATACAGAATATGAAATTAAAGAGGAATGTATATGAAATCATCAAACAAACTCATGGCTCTTGGTATAGTTTTTTCTATCGCAGTATTGATTGTAATCGGGACGATTGTGTATAGCATCATAAATGACAAGAAAGATAAAGGGAATGAGATGTTTGCTTATTCTACGCAACAATCTTTAGGAAAAGATGATGCTCCAGTTAAGGTAGTTGAATTTGGAGACTTTAAATGTCCAGCTTGTCGTACTTGGGATGTAACAGTATTACCACGATTAAAAGAAGAGTATATTGATAAAGGTAAAGTGCAGTTATATTTTATTAACTTCCCGTTTATCGGAAAAGACTCTGATTTAGGTGCAGCTGCCGGTGAAGCAATTTATAAACAAGATCAAGATTCATTCTGGATTTTCTATGATGAGATTTATCAAAATCAAAAGAAAGATACGGAAGAATGGATTACAGAAGAATTACTTCTTAATATTGTGAAAGAAAAGCTTCCGAAAATTAATGTAGAACAGTTTAAAAAAGATTTACACAGTAAAGAAATGAAAGACAAAGTACGTAAAGATTCAGATCGTGCTCAAAAATTAAAAGTTCAAGGTGCTCCTTCAGTATATATAAATGGGAATCTTGCAAACCCTGATTTCGATAGTATGAAGAAGGCGATTGATAAAGAATTGAAAAAGTGATGAGGTATCTCATCACTTTTTCGACTTTTTTCGATAAATTTCTTGCTTCGATTTTTTTTACATGCTATACTACTTTACATAAGTTATTTCAATATCTTATATTTTTTTCATATTTGCGGGTGTAGTTTAGTGGTAAAACAAGAGCCTTCCAAGCTCTGGTCGAGAGTTCGATTCTCTTCACCCGCTCCAAATTTTATTTAATGTTTTTCTAATAAATTGTGATCAACGCAGTGTTTCGTTTCTAAGATAAACGAAGCATTGCGTTTTTTAATGTTTGAAAATCATAATTGTATGCGAAAATAGAAGTGAGGAATATTATTCCAAAAGTGAATTGATAACCAGTATAGTCGTTACATAAGGGATGGATTCATCGGTGGAGGCGATTGAAAATGGACTTTGAACAATTAAAGCAAGATGTAATTGCGTATAGTAAAACGATTGGTATAGATAAAATAGGTTTTGCCAGTGCTTCACCATTTGAGGAATTAAAGCAGCGCCTAATCCAGCAACAACAATTGGATTATCAGTCTGGATTCGAAGAGCCTGATATAGAGAAGAGAACGAATCCACAGCTATTGTTACCTGGTGCGAAATCAATTATTGCGATTGCTTTAGCATACCCTTCAAAATTAAAAAATGCACCATTAAGTAAACGTGGGGAACGACGTGGGATTTTTTGCCGTGCTTCTTGGGGCCAAGATTATCACTTTGTTCTACGAGATCGTTTGCAAAAGTTAGAGGCGTATTTAATCGAAAAGCTGCCGGATATAGAAGTGAAATCAATGGTTGATACAGGGGAGCTAAGTGATCGAGCTGTTTCAGAGCGTGCCGGTATTGGATGGAGTGGTAAGAACTGCGCTATTATTACGCCGGAATTTGGTTCGTATGTATACTTAGGAGAAATGATTACGAATGTTCCATTCCCTCCTGATCGGCCAATAGAAGATCAATGTGGAAGTTGTACGAAATGTATTGATATTTGTCCTACAGGTGCTTTAGTACAAGGCGGGCAGTTGGACTCGAAGAAATGTATTGCATTTTTAACACAGACAAAAGGGTTTCTGCCTGAAGAATATCGCGATAAAATAGGAAACCGTATATATGGATGTGATACGTGTCAGACTGTTTGTCCGAAAAATAAAGGAATGGATTTTCATAACCATCTTGAAATGGAGCCTGACCCTGAGTTAGTTAAACCGTTATTAACACCACTTTTAACAATTAGTAATCGTGATTTTAAAGAGAAGTATGGAATTATGTCTGGTTCATGGAGAGGTAAAAAACCATTGCAACGAAATGCTATTTTAGCACTTGCGCATTTTAAAGAAACAGCAGCAATTCCTGATTTAATCGGTGTTATGAAAGATGATTCAAGACCAGTCCTTCGTGGAACAGCAGCATGGGCACTTGGGAAAATTGGTGGAGATGGAGTAGGAGAAGCGATTGAAAAAGCGATGGAACGTGAGAAAGATGAAGAGGTTCTTCATGAAATGAATCGTGGACTTGAATTGTTAGCACAGAAAAAAGAGTAGATAATATCTCCCTTTTTCATATTGTAATATGGGAGGGAGACGAAATGGTTGTAAAAGCGAATATTGAAAAGCAAGTGCAACAGTTTTTAGCATATATAACAGAGAAACGAACAGATGTAGATGGTATTGCAGTAGATTTGTTACAAATGGTACAGAGAAAGAAACAATTGTTTCAAAAGCGTAGTGCACATATAGTGAAAGCAACTGCAGATATTTCTTTCGTTAGACAATTAAATAGTAATGAGCATCAAGAAATTGATTATCAAATACACTTGAAATATTTAATTAAGCATAAAGAATTATTTTATATCGAAGAGGAACAATTAAAACGACGAGTTTGTTTAAAAAATAGTTGTATAATAGATGATTATGCTCTTGAAGTGTCAGAAGAAATAGGAATAGGTGAAACGTTAGAACGGGAAGTCACGAAAGAAAAATACGGTTCATATCAATATAATCGTTTAGAGGCAGTGAAATATGCAGAGCGTTGGTGGGATGATCGCAATTCTGCATACCGTAATTTTCCGGATAATTGTACAAATTTTATTTCACAATGTCTGCACACTGGAGAAGTCCCAATGAATGGACATCCTAACATTCGTAAAGGGTGGTGGCAAAGGGGAAACCAGTGGAGTTGGAGCTGGGCTGTAGCACACTCTTTTTATTGGTATTTGTCAGGTGCTACAACAGGGCTTCGAGCAGAAGCAGTAGAAAGGCCAGAAGACCTTATTCTTGGCGATGTAATTGCGTATGATTTTGAGGATGATGGTAGGTGGAATCATACGACAATTGTAGTAGCAAAAGACGCAGATGGTATGCCGCTTGTAAATGCACATTCAGCGAATAGCCGCAGGCGTTATTGGAACTATGAAGATTCTAGTAAATATACACCACAAATGAAATATAAATTCTTTCATATTATTAATGGGTAGAGATTTTTCGTTCAAGTGGTATAATACGTAGTAGATAAAAAATAGAGGTGAATATCGCGTGGGAGTACATGTTGTTTTATATCAACCAGAAATTCCAGCAAATACAGGAAATATTGCACGTACTTGTGCAGCAACTGGAACAGAATTACATTTGATTAGACCGCTTGGATTTTCAACGGATGACAAAATGTTAAAGCGTGCAGGATTAGATTATTGGCAGCACGTAAAAGTTACGTATTATGATTCAATCGAAGAATTTTATGAGAAAAATAAAGATGGTGAATTCTTTTATTTAACAAAGTATGGCGAGAAAGCTCATACAGCATTTGATTATAGCAAACGTGAGAAGGATTACTATTTCGTATTTGGAAGAGAAACAAATGGATTACCAGCTAATGTAATTGAAGAAAACTTCGATCATTGTTTACGTATTCCAATGACGGATAAAGTACGTTCATTAAATTTATCTAATACAGCAGCAATTTTAATTTATGAAGCGTTCCGTCAACAAAATTATCCAGGATTAGATTTAGAAATCGTGTATTAAAAGTCGCCATTTGGCGGCTTTTTTATTTTTTTAAAAAATATGTAATCATACATTTTAAAAAAGGTACATATTCATATAGAATGAGATATATGAATAAAAATAGATAAGACGGGTTGAGATAAATATGAAGGAACAATATAATAATCAAAATACCTTTTTAAGTATGATAGATATGGATTTAGTAAGACAGGGATTGTTACATGCTATTCAAGATTTAGTGTTTATTGTGAAAGTTATTGATGATGAAACTTTTAAATATATTTATGTGAATAAAATAGGAATGAATCACGCCAGGCTAGGGAAAGAATGTTATGGGAAAACTTTTGCAGAAGTATTACCAGAAGATACGGCAAGGTTATTGCAAGGACACTATGCAAAAGTAATGAGAGAAGCGAGAGCAATTACATTTTGTGATGTAATTAGTTTGCCAACTGGTGATATACATTATGAATCTTCACTTAATCCAGTATGCGATGTAAATGGAACATGTCAGTTTATTATTTGTATTACTAGAGATATTACAGCACAGGTTAAGAAAAAAGTGGAAATAGAAGAAAAACAAATGTTATTTAAGTCATTACTAGAATATAATAATGATTCCATTATATCTGTAGATTCTATTGGAAGAATTACATATGCAAATCCAGCGACTTATGAAATTTTTGGGTATCGATATGAAGAGTTAAAGGACCAATTTATTTGTCAGTTTATAAATAAAGAATATGAAAAAACTTTTCAAATTATATTTAAAAATGCTTTACAGGGAAGAGCAAAACAAATTGTTGCAAAGAAATATATTCATAAAGAAGGATATGAACTTTATATTTCCGTGAGGACAATCCCTATTATTGTGAATAGTGAAATCGTCGGGGTGTACATTGTTACGAGGGATGTTACGAGGCAAGTATTAAATGAGATGAAAACAGAATATTTAGCTTACTTTGATCAGTTAACGGGGTTAATGAATAGAATATCATGTACAAATAAGCTAAATGAATTTTTAGCTGAGAATAAAGAATTCGCATTGGTTTTTATAGATTTGGATGAATTTCACCTTATTAATGATACATTTGGTCATAAAGAAGGGGATCAAGTCTTAAAAAAAGTTACTGAATGCTTACGAGACCTAAAAATAGAAGATATGCATTTATTTAGAGAACATGATGATCAATTTGTTATGTTAATAGAAAATATAACGAGAGAATACGTAGAGGAAGTTGCACAAACAATATTAAAAAAAATTAGTGGGCATTTTGTAATAGAAGAAGAGGATGTTTATTTGAGTGCATCAATTGGGATTGTAATGGCCCCAGAAGATGGAATGGATGAAAAAATGCTTTTCCAAAGAGTCGACGCAGCTTTGGAAAAAGCAAAGGAAAAAGGAAAAGGGTATTATCATTTTTATTGTAGTGGATTAGATTGTGAACGTGAACAAAGGTTTATAATAGAAAATCAGTTACATCGTGCTATAGAGAAAAATGAATTTTCCCTCTATTATCAACCTCAAATTAATATTGAAACGGGAAAGATAGCCAGTATGGAAGCCTTAATAAGGTGGGAGAATAAGGAGCTAGGTTTTGTCTCGCCCAATCAATTTATCCCACTTGCTGAAAGAACAGGGTTTATTATTAAACTTGATGAATGGGTAGTACATCAAGTTTGTGAACAGATACGTGAATGGTTAAATAAAGGATATGAGGTTGTACCAATCGCAGTTAATATTTCAGCTAGACATTTTCGTTCTATTACATTAATAGAGATGATTACACGTGCTTTAAATAAGTACAACGTTCCCCCTCATTTATTAGCAATAGAAGTTACAGAAGGGGCTCTTATACATAAAGATGTATCAAAAAGAGTGTTATTGCAGTTAAAAGAACAAAATTTAAAGATTCATTTAGATGACTTTGGAACGGGATATTCATCTTTAAGTTATTTAAAAACATATCCGATTGATACGTTAAAAATTGATCGTTCTTTTATGGAAGGTATATATATAGATGAAAGAGATACGAATATTACGGCTGCAATTATTCATTTAGCACATACTCTAGGGTTAAATGTAATTGCAGAAGGAGTAGAAAAGGCGGAACAAATACAATTTTTAAAGGGGAAAAATGTAAAAATAGCACAAGGTTATTTTTATAATCGCCCTTTATCGATATACGATGTGGAAAATATTTATTTTAAATAGTGTATAAAAAACAAGAAAAAAAGTGATGTGCTGAAAAGCACATCACTTTTTTTGTGTACCTGGCTTATCGTTATAACCAGATGTGAAAATAGCTGTAAGAAATGTGAGCGATACACCTAAAATTAATAATAACTTCATACTAATTTCCTCCTTACTTTTTCGGTTTACGAATCCTATTTGTGAATCGAAATGTATGTAAGGTTCCTAGAAGAAAAGAATTTATTTACAATGAATAGCAGCGTGAAAACTTTAATACCTTTATTATACAGAATTTTCTTTGAATTTTGGAGAGAATTTTATAGCGCTATTGTATATTTCGTTTTGATTTAAAGAATGTTTAAGGACATCCTAGCATACCTTTTATAATAATCCGATTGAACAAGGAGATGGGGGAGGAGCTATAATGGATATTCTAAAGAAAATTGAACAATATCGGGAAGCAGAAGAACGTTTACAATGGGAAGGTACGTTTGCGGAGTATTTGGAGCTTGTGAAAGAAAGACCATGGGTGGCTCAAACAGCACACTCTCGCATTTACAATATGATAAAAGATGCTGGAATTGAAGAAGTTGATGGTAGAAGAAAATATAACTTCTTTAGTAATCAGCTATTTGGATTAGAGGATGCTTTAGAACGCCTTGTGGAAGAATATTTTCATCCATCTGCAAAACGATTAGATGTTAGGAAACGTATTTTGTTATTAATGGGGCCTGTTAGTGGGGGGAAATCAACATTAGTTACGATGTTGAAACGAGGATTAGAAACATATTCACGAACAGATCGTGGAGCGATTTTTGCAATAAAAGGATGCCCAATGCATGAAGATCCACTTCATTTAATTCCGCAACATTTACGGAATGATTTCTTTGATGAATATGGAGTAAGGATTGAAGGGAATTTATCACCATTAAATGTTATGCGTCTAGAGCAAGAATATGGGTCAAGAATTGAGGATGTAGTTGTAGAGCGTATTTTCTTCTCTGAAGATCGCCGTACAGGAATTGGTACATTTAGTCCTTCTGATCCAAAATCACAAGATATTGCCGATTTAACAGGTAGTCTAGACTTTTCTACAATTGCAGAATACGGTTCGGAATCAGATCCTCGTGCATATCGATTTGATGGAGAATTAAATAAGGCGAACCGCGGCATGATGGAATTCCAAGAGATGTTAAAATGTGATGAGAAATTTTTATGGCATTTACTATCGCTTACACAAGAAGGGAATTTTAAAGCAGGAAGATTTGCGCTTATTTCAGCAGATGAATTAATTGTAGCGCATACAAATGAAACAGAGTATCGTTCCTTCATAGCAAATAAGAAAAATGAAGCATTGCATTCACGAATTATTGTAATGCCGGTTCCATATAATTTACGGGTTAGTGAAGAAGAACATATTTATGAAAAAATGATTCGTGAAAGTGATGTGTCCAATGTTCATATTGCACCGCATACACTTCGCGTTGCAGCAATGTTCACTATTTTAACTCGTTTAAAAGACCCGAAGCGTCCAGATATTGATTTAATTAAAAAGATGCGTTTATATGATGGAGAAACGGTAGAAGGATATAATACGATTGATGTAGAGGAACTGCAACGCGAATATCAAGATGAAGGTATGAAGGGGATTGACCCTCGTTATGTCATTAACCGAATTTCTTCTACAATTATTCGAAAAGAGGTACCATCTCTTAATGCACTAGATGTACTGAGATCGTTAAAAGACGGATTGGATCAGCACCCGTCAATTAGTAGTGAGGACCGAGAGCGCTATATGAATTTCATCTCATTAGCGAGAAAAGAATACGATGAAATTGCTAAGAAAGAAGTACAAAAAGCATTTGTTTATTCATACGAAGAATCAGCTAAGACACTTATGGATAATTACTTAGATAACGTCGAAGCATACTGCAATAAATCAAAATTACGTGATCCGTTAACTGGTGAAGAAATGAGCCCAGATGAAAAACTTATGCGTTCGATTGAAGAGCAAATTGGAATTTCAGAAAATGCTAAAAAGGCATTCCGTGAAGAAATTTTAATTCGCATTTCTGCTTATGCACGTAAAGGAAAACGCTTTGATTATAATTCACACGAACGTCTTCGTGAAGCGATTCAGAAAAAACTATTTGCCGATTTAAAAGATATAGTGAAAATTACAACATCAACGAAAACACCAGACGAAAATCAGCTTAAGAAAATCAATGATGTTGTTGCACGCTTAATTGATGAGCATGGCTATAATTCTTCATCTGCGAATGAATTGTTACGATATGTAGGTAGTTTGTTAAATCGATAGTTTGATAACAAAACGCTGTCTCTTATTCTTGGGGCGGCGTTTTGTTATCTATTGATATTTGTAAAAAATGTCATAGCTTGTCCGAATATAATAAATTAAGATACGATTTTATGAATTTCTTGTCAATTATTTTTACAATATGCATATTATAGAGTAACCAACCATTCATACAAAAAAGCCAACACAATACAATATGTTGCAAAACGAAAATGTGTGCAACAATGCATTGTGTTTCTTTCTTATCAACGGCTGAATGTTTCTTTCTATTATGTGAGTGGCAAAATTTTGTTTAGGATGCTCGGAGTATTGTATGAAAAACGCTATATATGTTTATGGGATGATTTTCGATGAACAGTTATTTTTCAAATATTCTAGTTACGCACACTAGAAAACAAAATTATAGATTGCTGTTCATAGGGGAAGACAATTACAGTAAGGAGGGAAAGGAATGAGCGAAGAAAACCAACCAAATTACACGATTTCACAGGAAAACTGGTCCCTCCATCGCAAAGGATATGACGACCAACAACGCCATCAAGAAAAAGTGCAGGAGGCAATCAAAAATAATTTACCAGACCTTGTAACAGAAGAAAGTATAGTTATGTCTAATGGCAAGGATGTTGTGAAAATACCGATTCGTTCTTTAGATGAATATAAGATTAGATACAATTATGATAAAAACAAACACGTTGGGCAAGGAAACGGTGACAGCAAAGTTGGTGATGTTGTTGCAAGAGATGGATCAGGTGGTCAAAAGCAGAAGGGACCAGGAAAAGGGCAAGGGGCAGGAGATGCAGCTGGAGAAGATTATTATGAAGCAGAAGTCTCAATTTTAGAATTGGAGCAAGCGTTTTTCAAAGAGTTAGAGCTGCCTAATTTAAAGAGAAAAGAAATGGATGAAAACCGGATTGAACATATTGAATTTAATGATATTAGAAAAACAGGATTATGGGGAAATATTGATAAGAAACGGACGATGATATCTGCATATAAACGAAATGCAATGCGTGGTAAAGCATCTTTCCATCCAATTCACCAAGAAGATTTAAAGTTCCGTACTTGGAATGAAGTGTTAAAGCCAGATTCAAAAGCTGTTGTATTAGCGATGATGGATACGAGTGGATCGATGGGAATATGGGAGAAGTATATGGCACGTAGCTTCTTTTTCTGGATGACAAGATTTTTACGCACAAAGTATGAAACCGTAGACATTGAGTTTATTGCTCACCATACGGAAGCGAAGGTCGTCACAGAAGAAGAGTTTTTCTCAAAAGGGGAAAGTGGTGGAACAATCTGTTCTTCTGTATACAAAAAAGCACTTGAGTTAATCGATAATAAATATTCACCAGACCGTTATAATATTTATCCATTCCATTTTTCAGACGGTGATAATTTAACTTCGGATAATGCTAGATGCGTAAAGCTTGTGGAAGAGTTGATGAAGAAGTGTAATATGTTTGGGTATGGGGAAGTGAATCAGTATAATCGTTCATCATCTACCCTTTTTTCTGCTTATAAAAACATTGAAGATGAGAAGTTTAAGTATTATATATTGCAAAATAAGAAGGATGTTTTTGAATGCCTTAAAAAGTTCCTTAAGAAATAAATTTAGATATAAAAATACTTAAATGTAAAATATCTTAGGTTTAGAAATATATCAATGAATACACAGTGAATTTTTGAAGGAGAAATAAAAATTTTATCAATGGAAAGCTCACATCAATTAGGTTCTTATTGCCCAAAAGTAGAGAGATAAGCGAATAAAAAAGCAGTACCACCGCTATAAAAGAGTTGGTACTGCCATATTGAGTGACAAATGTTTTGTTAATTAGAATGTACTTGCTACTTTAACAGCCTTTTCAAGCCCTGCAGCAATAATTTTTTCTGCTTTATCAGGGAATTGGTTGTGACCTTCAATCACTACTTTCTCCATATCTTTTACACCGAAGAAGTTCATCATACTTGCTACATATTTAACAGCCATTTCTACTTCAGCTTTTGGTCCTTCAGAATATACACCGCCACTTGCATTTAATAGTGCAATTTTCTTATCTCCGATAAGACCTACCGGACCTTCTGGCGTATATTTAAATGTTTTGCCCGCGCGGTTTAAGTAATCAATATATGTGTGTAGTACAGCTGGGATTGTTAAGTTCCATAACGGGAAACCAAATACAACTTTATCAGCTGCAAGGAATTGATCTAAATATTTATCAGCTACAGCCACAGCTTTTGCTTCTTCTGCTGTTAAATCAAGTCCTCTACTAGCCTTAAATGTACCGTTAATCATATCTACTCCTACATATGGCAATTCTTCATTGTATAAATCAAGCTCTACCACTGTATCGTTTGGATGTGATTCTTTATAATTCGTTAAAAAAGCCTCATATAATTTCACACTAACCGCCTGATCTGCTGGACGATTATTTGCTTTTACAAATAAAACTGTTGTCATTCTGTTTTCCTCCTGTTAATCACTCTTACGTTGTTATATATTTATTCACTAAAAAGAGCGTTATCTTATCTTTACAATATGTTTTTAAAACTATACTCCATTTCTCCACCTAGAGCTTCAGCTGTATCACCAGTTTCTCTGAAATCATGTGTATGAATTAGTTCAAACGGACCAAAATCTGTTTGTTTATAAAATTCATAGCAAGGGAATCCATCATGTTTACCTTCAATATTAACAGTACCATCTTTTTTGACATGCACAGTTAAAAGATAGTCAACAGCAGGTGCATTTATATTTAATGGGTTGCTAGCACTTGCACTCATTTGAAACTTGACGTCATTAGAACTCCATTCAATATCAGTGCATACAATACGTCCTGTACTAGCTTTTCCTGTTCTTTTATTAACGGAACCATCTGAAGTTGTAACTCTTTCCGTTGTTATACCCGTATCCCCATATGTGAAAATTTCTTTTTTATGAAAGTCTACAACTACTTCTTGTTCAACTCTAGAACGCATAGCGTTTACAGCATAAGGGGTAAATTCACGTGAGTCACCTTCGAATTCGATTAAGCTTCCCGTTTGATTATCTTTTTTAGATCCAGTCCAACCTATTGCAGTCCAAGACATTGGAATGAATACACTTGCTCTAATTTTAACGATATTAGCCATGATAAACACCTCTTTAATTCTAATTTTATTTTGGATAATATATAACATTGAACCATTAAGCAAAACTGGTCGCAATTTGTTTCATATAATCAATTACTTTTCCTTTAAGATTTGTTGCTTCTTGTTCGGATAATAATCCTATTCTGATTAATATTTATATCTAGAGTGTCTTTTTAAAGTTGTATTCCATTTCCCCAGCTAGTGCTGCTGGAGTGTCACCTGTTTTTCTGAAATCATGTGTATATATTAATTCAAATCGACCGAAATCTGTTTGTTTATAAAATTCATAGCAAGGGAATCCATCATGTGCACCTTCAATATGAACAACACCACTTTCGTTAACACGTATAGTTAATAAATAGTCAGCTGCAGGTGCTGCTGTATTTAAAGGATTGCTGGCACTTGCCCTCATTTCAAAAGAAACTTCATCAGCGCCCCACACAACATTCGTACATACAATGTTTTCTGTACCTGTTTTTCCTTTTTTATGCTCAATAGAACCATCTGGATTTGTAATTTTTACAGTTGTAATACAAGCATCTGCAAACGTGAAAATTTCTTTTTTATAAAAATCAATAATCACTTCTTGCTCTAATCTTGACCGCATTGTGTTTACAGCGTATGGTGTAAATTCACGTGCATCACCAGTATATTCGAATACCCTTCCTGTTGCAGGATCTTTAATAGGTGCCAACCAAGCATACGGTGCAAATACACTCCCTCTAATTTTAACGATATTAGCCATGAGAAACCCCCATAATTTATTAATTTTTATTTTGGTGAATCCTATTTCTTTTATAATCATAATATAGCCAACTCAATTGACTATATTATGCATAGTACAATGGAATTCAATAAAGTCAATTTGATTGACTATAATACGCATAGTACAATGGAATTCAAATGAAGTCAACCTAATTGACTTTATTTAAGGAGGTTTTATGTATGAATCATCAAGTATTTACTGAATTGGATCTTACATCGCTTTTGTCATTATCCTTTAGTACATCGATTAATGAACTACATGACAGATTGAGTGAATTGGGATTTGAAGACATTAGACCCGTACATGGTTTTATGTTTAAATGTATCACTCCTAGTGGAGCAACGGGTATAGAACTCGCCGAATATTTAGGAATTACAAAACAAGCTGTGAGCAAAATGGTGGATTATCTTGAGAAAAGTGGTTATGTAATGCGTCAAACTCATCCCACAGATAAGAGAGGGAAAATTATTATTTTGACTGAACGAGGCTGGTTAGTAGTGAAAGCAAAAGAGGAGATACTAGCTGAGATTGAGGGGCGCTGGATTGAAAATATAGGTGCAGAACGAATACAAATGCTCAAAGAGGATTTAACAAAATTAGTATATGAAGCAAATGAAGGTAAATTGTCATTGAGGTTAAGACCTGCCTGGTAAGAATAAAGTCTATAAAGGGGATTAACCACACATCCATTAACTTACGAAACAGATGATCCCCCAAAAGATAAAAAATCAGCATTTGTCTGTCAATAGCGCAAAAAAATGTTTAGTGATGAATTAGGTAAAAGTTAAGTGAAGAGAAGCTTTGAGATTTGTTAAAAAAATAAAGTATTTCCAATTATATCAATATAATCGGCAATACTTTATTTTTTTAGAGCGAAATATTTAAAAATATTTCGCAACTTCTTTAGCTCTAAGAATAGCCTTTTCTTTAATTTCTTGTGCCTTTTCTGGAAACTTGTTGTGACCTTCAATAATTATTCCTTCAAAGGAAGATGTCCCGAAAAATTCCATCATAACTTCTAAATAACGATGGCCCATTTCTCTATGAGCTTCTAACCCTTCAGAGTAAATATCACCACGAGCTTGAATGTGTAATGCTTTTTTTCCTGTTAGTAATCCTATTGATCCTTCTTTTGAATATTTAAATGTTTTTCCTGAAATAGCCACAGCGTCCAAATATGTTTTTAAAATGGCTGGGATAGAAAAATTCCACATTGGGGTGACAAATACATATTTGTCAGCTAATACAAATTGTCCGCCTAATTCAGCTAGACGTCCAATCTTTGATATTTCGACAGATGTTAATTCATGGAGTGGGGTACCTACTCGTAGTTTTCCCCAGCCATTAAATACGTCGGTATCAAGATAAGGAATATCAGCTTTGTATAAATCAAGATGAACGATTTCATCATTAGGATGCAATTCTTTATATGATTCAAGGAATGCTTTTCCAACTGCCATACTATAAGATCGAGTCTCATCAAATGGATGCGCTGTAATATAAAGAAGGTTTGCCATTTACTTTCTTCCTGCCTTTCTCAAATGAGGTCAGTTTTGATTTAAATAATAAACAGTGTAAATTTCTTAATCAGTATTGTCCAATCATTTAACTTGTTCTATGTATTTCATAGTAAATTAGGTTTCAATTAAATTCCAATTATTTTTGTGAATTCCTTATTTAATTTATGTTTTACAATATTCCTTATTGTACTTATTCTTTCATCCAACTTTCGGCCCATTGACTTATAGGACCGAGAATTCTTCCTAATTCTGTCCCCTTTTTAGTTAGTATATACTCTATTCGTATAGGACGTTCAGATATGACATGTCTTACTACTATATCGTGATCTTCCAGTTCTTTCATTCTTTCAGTTAACATGCGCTTACTTAAATCTGGGATTATTGCATGAATTTCATTAAAACGTTTAGGACCACTCATTAGTACATAAATAATTAAACCAGTCCACCTTTTACCTATTAATTCAAAGCTTTTTTCTATTTTAGGCCCTATGTCACGCTTCTCGTCCATTTTTTACAACTCCTTGAAAATTAGTTTGAATATAATCTTCTGCATTCTTTATGTATTTATTGTAACCGAATCAATTATAACAAATAGATATAATAATTCCTTATCTATGATAAAGATTATAGCAACAATAATGTACGGTAATAAAGATTGCACGAGTTATTTTTGGGGAAAATATATTATTGAATCTCCAGAAAAAAGATTACTTTAAGTAACTTTTAATAGATTGCATTAAAATTTTTTTTGTTTTTTAGTCGTTTTTTTTCATACTTATATAAGAATTTTCATCGCATTTTTTTAAGTAAATATTTCTTGACGTTAAAAATTTATAAGATTATTATGGTTACATAAAGTAACCTGCTTAACTAAAAGTTATTAACTGTTATTTTATTATTCGTATTAACTCAAAACATTTCAAAAGATGTTTTTCATAGAAGGAGGAACGAAAATGGAGTCCATGACCTTTGTCTTATTTGGGGCAACGGGGGATTTAGCTAAAAGAAAGATTTTCCCTGCTCTTTACAACCTATATGCAAATGAAAAAATGCCTCAATCGATTTCTATTATTGGCTTGGGGAGAGTCGAAATGTCTGATGGAGAGTTTCAAGATTATGTGAAACAATCAGTACAAAATTTCTCTCGACATGTGGAACATAACCAAATGAAAATGAAAGCATTCCTAAAGGCATTTCGATACAGTGCGTTAGAGGCAACAAATATAGAAGATTATCACAAGTTATTAAAGGTGGTTAAACAAAGAGAAGAAGAGTTGGGTATTCCAGAAAAAAGATTATTTTATTTATCTGTTGCACCAGAGTTTTTTGATGTTATTGCTTTAAACCTTAAAGAAAGTGGATTAAGTTCTACACAAGGTTGGAAACGCCTCATTATTGAAAAGCCGTTTGGGCATGATTTGAAATCAGCTCGAGAACTAAACAACAAACTAAACAAGGTTTTTAATGAAGAGGAAATTTATCGAATTGATCATTACCTTGGAAAACCGATGGTACAAAATCTGGAAGCTTTAGAATTTGCAAACCCTATACTTCAAGCGCTATGGAACAATCGTTATATAGCTAACGTTCAAATTACAGCTAGTGAAACAGTTGGGGTTGAGGAGAGGGCTGGTTATTATGATCAGGCAGGAGCTATCCGTGATATGTTCCAAAATCACATGTTGCAGCTATTGATGATGACAGCAATGAACTTACCAAAAAGACTTGATACGAACGAAATACGATATGAAAAAAGAAAAGTAATAGAGTCATTACGACCACTAAATAAGAAAAATGTTTACTTAGATGTAGTACGTGGGCAGTATACTGCTGGAGAAGTTTTAGGTCAAAAAGTTGTTGGTTATACAGAAGAACCTGGAGTCGCTGTTTCTTCACAAAATGATACTTTTATAGCTGCTAGAGTATGGATTGATAATCTTTTTTGGAGTGGAGTTCCATTCTATATACGAACGGGAAAGAGAATGAAGGAGAAATCAACACGAATCGTAGCGGAATTTAAAAATCCATTGAAAGGATTATACACAGGCGAAAATGCTCCAAACCTCTTGGTAGTTGAAATCAATCCGACAGAGGGTGTGTCCTTACAATTGAATAGTAAAAACCTTGTCAATGGCGCTAAAATTGAGCCGATTAAGGTGGATTATACAGCGAACCAAAAAGAAATACCAGAAGCTTATGAACTTTTAATCTTTGATGCGTTGCGTGGAGATTCAACATATTTCGCTCATTGGGATGAAGTAGAATTGTCTTGGGAGTGGGTTCAGCCTATATTAGATGCCTTCGAGGAGAAGCAATTACCTCTTTATTCTTATGAAGCGGGCTCGTATGGTCCTCATGCGGCACATCGATTGTTGCAACAGGACGGATTTAAGTGGTGGCTAGATAAAGAATCTCCAGAAGCATCAAAAGTAACTCCACAAGCTTAATCTAAGAAAATGATTTATTAGGAGGAAATACAAATGAAACAAGATATTCATACGTTAGCGGTAAATACAATTCGAACTCTATCAATAGATATGATTAATCGTGCAAACTCTGGTCATCCCGGTCTACCTATGGGTGCTGCGCCAATGGCTTATGCACTATGGGCAAATCATTTAAACCATAATCCTGAAAATGCAAAGTGGTTTAATCGGGATCGATTTGTTCTCTCAGCAGGGCATGGTTCTAGCTTATTATATAGTTTACTTCATTTAAGTGGTTATGATGTATCTAAAGAAGATTTGAAGAAATTCCGAAATTTAAACAGTAAAACACCAGGTCACCCAGAATTTGGTCATACAGATGGTGTAGAAGCTACAACAGGTCCTTTAGGACAAGGAATCGCGACCGCGGTAGGAATGGCAATGGCAGAGGCTCATTTAGCTGCGAAATTTAATAAAGATGACACTCCTGTGATTGATCACTACACATACGCTTTGGTAGGTGACGGAGATTTAATGGAAGGTGTTTCTTATGAGGCGATGTCTATGGCTGGTCATATGAAACTAGGAAAATTAATTGCATTGTACGATTCAAATGATATTTCTTTAGATGGTTCCCTAAATCTTTCTTTCTCTGAAAATATTGAAAAAAGGGCTGAATCTGCTAATTGGCAATATTTGCGAATAGAAGATGGAAATAATATTGCAGATATCACAGCTGCAATTGAACTAGCAAAACAAAATACTGAACAACCAACTATCATTGAAATTAGAACAATTATCGGTTACGGTAGTCCGAAAGTTGCCGGAACAAACAAAGCACATGGTAACCCGCTTGGAATAGAGGAAGCTAAAGCGACAAAGCAAGTGTATGGGTGGAACTACGCAGAGGATTTCTTCGTACCAGAAGAAGTAAAAGCTCATTTCGCAGAGTTAAAACAAAAAGGGATTGGAAAAGAAAATAAATGGAATCAATTGTTCAGTTTTTATAAAGAAGCTTATCCTAAACTTGCAAAAGAACTAGAAGGTGCTATTCAAGGTAAGGTTTTAATTGATGTGAAAGAGATTTTGAATTTTGATACTCAAAAAGCTATTTCTACGCGTGTAGCAAGTGGGGAAGCAATTAACCATTATGTGAAATCGATTCCTTCTATTTTTGGAGGAAGTGCAGACCTTTCTCACTCTACTATGACAGATATGAAAAATGAAGCAGCATATGCGGTAGAATCATTCGCTGGTCGAAATGTCTACTTTGGTGTTCGTGAGCATGCAATGGGGGCAGCGGGAAATGGAATGTCCCTTCACGGTGGATTGAAGCCTTTTGTAAGTACATTCTTTGTATTCAATGATTATCTTCGTCCATCTATTCGTCTGGCAGCATTGCAAAAATTACCAGTAACTTACGTGTTTACTCATGATTCAATTGCTGTTGGAGAAGATGGTCCGACTCACGAACCGATTGAACAGCTTGCTGCTCTTCGTGCAATTCCTGGGCTTACAGTAATAAGACCATCAGATGCAAATGAAACAGCAAGCGCTTGGGCTTTCGCTTTACAACAAACAGAGGGTCCGGTCGCACTTGTTTTAAGTCGTCAAAACTTACCAGTTTTTGATGAAACAAAAGCGAATATAGAGAACCTTTCAAAAGGTGCTTATATTTTAACCCAAACAAATGAAACGCCAGATACAATCCTTATTGCGACCGGTTCTGAGGTCTCTTTGGCTGTTAGCGCAAAGGATGAATTGGAAAAGAACAATATATCTGTTCGTGTTGTAGCTATGCCAAGTTGGGAACTTTTTGACCTTCAATCCCAAGAGTATAAAGAATTTGTTCTGCCTTCTTCAGTACCAAGACGTGTAGCACTAGAAATGGGTATTTCTCTTGGATGGGAACGTTTTGTAGGCTCGGAAGGAACAATATTATCTATTGAGACATTTGGAGCTTCCGGAACTGGAGCTGAAGTAATGGATTGGTTTGGATTTACAACAGAAAATGTTGTTCGAATTGCAAAAGATTTATTAAATGCTTAATTGAAAATGATATATAAATATGTTTTTAGGAGGAAATGAAAATGAAAGTAGGAATTATTGGTTTAGGTAAAATGGGATTAAATTTAGGACAAAATTTAATTGATCATGGTCATGAAGTTGTAGGATTTGACTTAAATAGTAATGCTGTAGAAGAAATTAAATCATATGGAGCTAAAGGGACATCCGATTTAAAAGAACTTGTACAATCATTGGAAACACCAAGAGTTTTATGGATTATGGTTCCTCATACTGTTGTTGATTCAGTACTTCATGATGTTACACCATTGTTAGATAAAGGGGACATTGTTATTGAAGCTGGTAACTCCCATTATAAAGAGTCTATCCGTCGTTACAATGAACTTAAGAAAATTGGTGTCAGCTTCATGGATGCAGGAACATCTGGTGGCATGGAAGGTGCTCGAAATGGAGCTTGCTATATGATTGGTGGAGATCAAGAAGCTTGGGAAGTTGTTGAGTCTATTTTCCGTGATACAGCTGTAGAAAATGGATACCTATATGCTGGCCCAGTAGGTAGTGGTCATTTCTTAAAAATGGTTCATAACGGAATTGAATACGGCATGATGGCTGCGATTGGTGAAGGATTTGAGATTTTAGAGAAAAGTGAATTTGATTATGATTATGAAAAAGTAGCGAGGGTATGGAACAACGGTTCAGTAATTCGTTCATGGCTAATGGAATTAACTGAAAATGCGTTTGCTAAAGATGCGAATTTAGATGAGATCAAAGGTGTTATGCATTCTTCAGGAGAAGGAAAATGGACAGTTGAGACAGCGTTAGATCTTCAAACAGCAACTCCTGTCATTGCAATGTCTTTATTGATGCGCTATCGCTCATTAGAAAATGATACATTTACAGGAAAAGTTGTAGCTGCTCTTCGTAACGAGTTTGGTGGACATGCTGTAGAAAAGAAATAAGAAAAGTGAAATCACAAAAAAATATTTATAAAATGGAGGAATTTTAGCATGAAATTTTTCATTGATACTGCAAACCTTGAAGACATTAAAAAAGCGTACAAAATTGGTGTTTTATCTGGTGTTACGACAAATCCGTCTTTAGTTGCTAAAGAAGGTGTTAAGTTCGAGGATCGTATCACAGAAATTTGTCAAGCAGTACCTGAGGTAGAATCTGTATCTGCGGAGGTAACACCAGATGCTGTTACAGCTGAGGATATGATTGCACAAGCAGAAGAACTTATTAAGATCAATGGTGGAGATAACAAAATAACGATTAAACTTCCGATGAACATAGCTGGTCTGGAAGCATGCCGCTACCTAGCTAATAAAGGTGTTAAAACAAACGTTACACTTATTTTTACAGTGAACCAAGCTCTTTTAGCTGCTCGTGCAGGTGCGACATATGTATCACCATTTTTAGGACGTTTGGATGATATTTCTGAAGATGGTGTACAATTAGTTACTAAAATTGCTGAGTTGTTCCGTGTTCATAACTTGGATACACAAATTATTGCTGCTTCTGTCCGACATCCCGATCATGTAACACGTGTAGCTATGGCTGGTGCCCACGTTGCAACCATTCCTTATAAAGTGATTGAGCAACTTTCTATGCATCCACTAACAGATCAAGGTATTGAAAAATTTGCTGAAGATTGGAAAGATGTTCCTAAAAACTAAGTAAAGTAAGGTTAAAATGGTTTGAGATAATTCTACAAAGAGCGTTAGTTTCTTGAAGGAATAGAATTACTAATGCTCTTTGTAACTGTGATAGTTAAGAAGAATTATTTTTAGATTAAAAATTTTTAACACGAAATGAACTGTTAAAGGTAACAAATATAAATTCATACAAAGGAGTAAGTTTTAATGGCCATTTCTTTTGATTACTCAAATGTACTATCATTTATGGAGAAAAATGAAATAGATAACTTGAGAGAATATGTAAAAGTGTCTCATGATATGCTCCATAATAAAAAGGGACCAGGTTCCGATTTTCTTGGTTGGGTTGACGTACCGTTTAATTATGATAAAGGTGAGTTTTCAAGGATTAAGCAAGCTGCTGAAAGAATTCGTAGTAATTCGGATGCTCTAATTGTCATTGGTATTGGTGGATCTTATTTAGGTGCACGAGCTGCAATTGAAGCTTTGTCACATTCGTTCCATAACCAAATGAACAACACAACGCAAGTTTATTTTGCAGGTCAAAATATTAGTTCGACTTACATTTCTCATTTGTTAGAACTGTTGGATGGTAAAGATATCTCTATTAATGTCATTTCTAAATCAGGTACCACGACAGAACCTGCTATAGCTTTCCGTATTTTCCGTGATTATATGGAGGGGAAATATGGGAAAGAAGAAGCTAGAAAACGTATTTATGCTACTACTGATCAATCAAAAGGAGCACTAAAAAAACTAGCAGATGAAGAAGGATATGAAACTTTTATTATTCCTGATAATATTGGTGGACGATTTTCTGTTTTGACTGCGGTAGGACTATTACCTATTGCAACTGCTGGGCTGGATATTGATAAAATGATGGAAGGAGCTGCTGTTGCTGCTCATAAATACAATAATCCGGATCTTTTAACGAATGAAAGTTATCAATATGCAGCTGTGCGAAATGCGCTTTATCGTAAAGGGAAATCTATTGAATTGTTAGTGAACTATGAACCTGCTCTTCATTATGTATCTGAGTGGTGGAAACAACTATTTGGAGAAAGTGAAGGGAAGGATCAAAAAGGACTTTTCCCTGCTTCTGTTGATTTTACAACCGATTTACATTCTATGGGACAATATATCCAAGAAGGAAGACGAGACTTAATTGAAACAGTATTACAGGTTAAGAAACCTCAAATTGAGCTAATTGTTCAAGAGGATGCAGCAAATCTTGACGGTTTGAATTTTTTAGCTGGAAAAACAATGGATGAAATTAATAAAAAAGCATTCCAAGGGACAGTATTGGCCCATGTAGATGGTGGAGTTCCAAACATGGTCGTTGAATTAGATGTATTGAATGAATTTACATTTGGTGAAATGGTTTATTTCTTTGAGAAGGCTTGTGGAATTAGTGGATTACTACTAGGGGTAAATCCATTTAATCAACCAGGGGTTGAAGCATATAAAAAGAACATGTTTGCCTTACTTGGTAAGCCAGGTTTTGAAATGGAAAAAGCTGAACTTATGAAGCGTTTATCCAAATAAAATTATAGATGTTAAGAAATTCTACCCTTATCATGACATTTGATTAAACGAGTGTCTTGATAAGGGAACTTTTTTATAACAAGAATTATTTATGTATGATTAGGTGTATGTATTTTTAAAAACAGGTATCCGATTATAGGAATATAATAGATTATTTCAGAGGAGGATATAAAAAGATGAATAATAGTAAGTTGTTTGGGTATATAGGAACTTATACGAGAGGCGACAGCGAAGGGATTTACAGTTTTATGTTAGATACACAAACGGCAACAATTAAGGAGATAAATCTAGTAGCTAAATTAGATAATCCTACTTACTTAGCTATTACCCGAGACAATAAATATCTCTATTCAGTCATAAAAAAAGATGAATCAGGAGGAGTGGCTGCTTTTTCTATTAATAATCAGACTAGAAAGCTTGAAGTATTAAATATTCAAGTATTGGAAGGAACACCCCCATGTTATGTGAGTGTTAATAAAAAAAATAGTAGGGTAGTTACAGCAAATTATCATAAAGGGACAATGGAGTCCCATATAGTAAATGAGGGAAAGGGAACTTTAAATCCAGCAACATTCGTGATTGAGCATAAAGGCTCAGGTCCAAATAAAGAAAGACAAGAGAAGGCGCATACACATTACGCAGGATTTACTCCTGATAACAAATATGTGGTAGCTGTAGATTTAGGAATTGATCAATTGATTACGTATAAATCAAATCGAGGTGTTTTAACCGAAGTTAATCGATTGTCTGTTAAAGTGGGAAGTGGTCCAAGGCATCTTGTGTTTCACCCAAATGGAAGATACGTTTATATAATGACAGAGCTTAGTTCAGAGGTAATCGTTTTAACATATAATGTAAAGGATTGTGGGTTTAAAGAGGTTCAATATATTTCTACTATTCCAAAAGAGTTTAATGAAAACAACCAAGGTAGTGCAATTCATATATCATCTGATGGTCGTTTTGTGTATGCAGCAAACAGAGGACATAATAGTATTGCTGTTTTTAGTGTGAATCAGGATTCAGGAGAACTTACATTTGTTGAGTCTGTATGTACAGAAGGGGATTGGCCGCGAGATTTTGTATTAGATCCTACTGGAAAATTCCTTATTGTTATAAATGAAAGAACAAGTAACCTTGTGGTGTTTTCAAGAGACGAGTTGACAGGCAAGTTAAGGCTTTTGCAGTCTGATGTTGTAGTGCCTGATCCGGTATGTGTTAAGTTTTTGAATATTTGAGTTCTATTACTGTTTATAAGAGGAAATTTATTATATAAGATATAAAGAAAGTCCCTTTAGTTTCTATAGTGGGTTAATTTTATGAATGTTGTATTCATTTAAGCTAAAACGTATGTTTATTTCTATGAGTATACGTTTTTTAGATTGATGAGAAGCTTTTTTATTTGTATAATCGAGGACGAATAACAATTCTTATACGTCAAGCAAGTTTGAATGGTTCCTGGTATATATGGTCCATCGAAAGATAAATAGGCCAACAGAGGGATGGAAGTTCCTGGGATGTAATGATATTTCAAAGGAAAAGAGTGTATTTTGATCGAACTTTCTTCAAAATATACTCTTTCTGTTTGTTCTTTTATTAATGTTTATAGAGTTAATTTAATCAACCTTTATTTTAAATAAAGCCACAGTCATACAACTACCCAAATTTTTGTCGTCCGACAGCTACATTTAGTTATTTATAAGAGTTCATCTCGTTTTTTTCGTTTTGAGGAACAAAGGATTTCTTAAATTGATGGCAATGCGGTAGGACTCCAAAATGAAAATTTTATCTCTCCACAGTTGTCTATGAAAATTCAATTCATTTTTTGCTTGAGGGAACAATGATGAATAGGTAATAAAAATGAAATCAATATAAATCGAGAAAAGAAGATAACTGTATGTAATAGGTAGTTATCTTCTTTCTCTATTAATGGGCATTTTGGATGGATACTGTTATATAGAGGTGATTTTTATACTTATATTTTAGTATGTAATTCCACTACAAATTCATCTTTTCTTTGCCAGCTTTTTTTTCTCAAATATGTTGCCTTTTCAAGTACTGACTTAAGAAGGCGGTTTTTCTTTTCTATATCTTCAGTCGCATGGTATGCTTCTAATACATTTTTAATTTTGGGAACAAACTCATGTATATGTTTTTCTCTTTCTAATACATGCTTAAATTCATGCTCGAGTTGTTCAATTTCTTCTTGGGTAGTTTTTAAACGTATTACAATAGATTTTTGTCGTTCTAAAAAAGTCTCAATATCGTATATACCCTTTTCCAATAAATCATGGAGTCTATTTTTTTGCTTTTGTAAATCGTTAACTTGTTGTTCTTTCTTTTCCAAAGCTTTTTGCTGCAACTGAATATTATTTTCTTTTTTCTTTTTTTGTACCATATTTTCTTGTATCTCAAAGCTTTCGATAATTTGTTTTAATCCATCTAGTATGCGCTGTTCAACAAGTGCCAAAGAAGCCCCTTTTTGGACTCCTTTACACGATGGTTGTACACAACGCACTTGAGGATTGGGACGATCTTTCCGTGGTTGATAAAGCATGGAATGACCGCATAGTTCACATAATAAGATGCCTGCCAATGGATTAGAAAGTTTTTTTGTTTTGATTGTTGGTGGTCTCCAGCGTTTACTATGTGCCATGTTGGCTTTTTGAAATAGTTCTTCAGATACAAGCGAAGGGTGAGCATGATTGTGTCGTTGCCATCTTTCTTTTGGTACCTTTTTACGAATGTATTTTCCATTTTGTTTGGTATAACGTATTTTTCCCCAAATAATGTGTCCAAGATATGCTTCATTTTTGATAATAGATGAGATAGTTGAAGGGTTCCAATACTCACCTTCAGGTGGAGAAATTCCTAGTCTATCTAGTTTTTGTGCAATTGCCTGTCTCCCTATTCCATCAGCCATATATTCAAAAATTTTAGGTATCACCCAACTTCTTTCAGGATCAGGATAAAGTTTTAAATTATCATCTCGTAAGTACCCATAAGGTGGAACGCGGGAGATGGACTTTCCTTCTTTTGCAGAAGCCCTTCTGCCACGCTGCATACGCTTAACAATTGTTTTCAATTCTTCTCGAGCAATTAAAGATTTTATACTGAAGGTTAACTCTTGATTTTCGTCATTTGGGTTAATGACTTCTGTTGGTGTAATAATGGATGTTTCTGAATAGCGGAATACACGATAAATTGTTCCTTGATCTACCATATCACCACGGCCAAGGCGGTCTAAATCCATCACCAATACTGCATCAGCGATGCCGGTTTCCACTTCACGAAGCAGTTTTTGCATCATAGGTCTTTCAGAAATATATTCACCCGAAACAACTTCTTCAAAAAGATTAATTATATTATGATGCTCTTTACGAGCGAGTTCTAATAACTGAGTTCGATGGCGTTCAAGCGTATCGTAATGCTGTCCATGTTCCATCGCTTTTTTTTCTTCTTCAAGGTCTTTTCGACTTTTACGTAAATAGATGAAGACATCGAGTTCTTGTGGACGATTCATTCGTTTCACCTACCAGTTTGTCTAGTATTATTGTTATGAATATGTATGGATAGCTTGTCTTATGAAAATGATAGTTCGTCTTTTTCCCTGTATTGCATACATATAGTGCAAGGGGGGATATGATGAAGGAATTCCAGTTTGGTAATACAAAAGTCATTATCCATTCACCACTTGCATCAATGGAAAAAGAAGAACAAAAAGAATGGTTCCAACAAGAGTGGGAAAAGAAAAATCCAATTTTAAGGTCTATAGTTGAAGCGGCAGTGAGTTGTCAGGAAGACGAAAAATAAAAAGAGCATCCTCTTTCTTTAAGAGGTATGCTCTTCTTTTTTTGATTAAATTATTCACTAACATAAATAATTGTTTTTTATTGTGAATAGTCTTTTTAGTTTTGTAAATAATAATCCTGATCATTGTTATCGGAGGTAGGTGATACCTGAGATAGATAAATACCTTTTTCTAAGGTTTCTAATAAGTAGTATCCAAATGCTTCATTCTGTTGCATCAAGCTATGTAAGAGAGTGCTTGCCCGAGCAATTCTATATTTTGTTTCATCTTGTATTAAGGAAAAGTTATCTATTGTAATGAGGTGAAGTTCATCTTGCAGTTTTTGTAGTAGTGAAAGTTGAATGGTATCTGTTTTTCCTGTCTCAAGATTACTTAAATAAGCTGGTGATACACCAAGCTGTTTTGCAAAGGTGTTTAGTCCAATGCCTTTTTGAGTACGTAGTGTACGAATGTGTTTACCAATTTCATTTATCATAAGAATAACCTCCACGGATTTATTGAAAGGAATACATAAAATGAATAGGCAAAAGAAAATTACAATTACATCAGTAAGTTATGTTCATGATCCAGAATCAGCTCAAAAATGGTTTGAAGCGTATATCAAGATTGTTGAAAAAGAATTAGTTAAAGCAATTAATAAGGACTAGCCGCTATTTTTGATACATACAGTGTAAATAGAACATCATGAGAGGGGGTCCTGAATTGAAGACCGTTGCATATTATAGAAGTTCAATTGATTCTCAGGAAAACTCAATCGGGATGCAACAAAATTCAGTTCTCACTTGCTCCATTGATATGGCATTGATTATCGATGAAGAATATATCGATGAAGCGGTATCAGCCCGAAAAGTCAGTTTTAAAAAGCGTCCAGCCCTACAAAAATTACTACAAGATATCAACAATAACGATGTCGGAACCTTATTCTTATTTAAGCGAGATCGACTAGCTCGAAATGTGATGGAGTATTATGAAATTTATCAAATACTAAGAAACAAGAAAATAAATGTTATTTTAACTGCACCGAATGAGCCACCAGTGTACTACACACCAATTGGTGAATATCTTGAATTAATTATGGCGGGTATGGCCCAACGTGAAGGCGAACAAATTATTGAACGTTTAAAGCAAACATTAAAGTCAAATTTCCAAAGTGGTAAAAACCCAGGACGTCTTCCGTATGGTTTTAAATGGAATAAAGAAACGAAAGAAATTGAATTGGTTGATGAACAAGTACAAATTGTTAAAAGGATTTATCAAGAACTTGTATCGGGAAAATATGAATCCTTGAAAGAACTTTGTAATGTATTAGGCTTGAAGGAAAACGGTAAGTCTTGGACTTCGGCTGATATAAGAAAAATTGCATTAAACCCGACATATATTGGATTGCGTACTATGAATATTTTTGGTGAAGATGTTACTAGTAAATATGAAAGACTTTCCATTATTGATAAGAATACGTGGGAAAAAGCATGTAGTATTGTCACCGTTTTATCTCCCAAAAAGATTCATCAAGATTATGTATTCGAAAAAGTGTTATTTCCATTGCAAGACTTACTAATTTGTTCGAAATGTAATGAATCATTACAAAAAATAAAGGCTAGAAGAAAAGAAAATTTAAAATATAAATGTTTAAACCATTCTTCAGTTTACGTTTTTAAGAGTACAATCGAACCATTAGTCTTTGAACGCTGCAAAGAATATTTTCATAGCCTACTCACTTCTCATTTCCAGGAATTATTTAATCGATATGAACAGAATGCTAAGAAGCAAGTGAAACAGAAAATACAAACCATTGAAGAAAAAATCCAGCTTATGAATGAAAAGTTAATTACAAAAGTAGATACGTGGTATCACGAAACTGATGCACCTTATAAGGAACAGAAAGAAATCGAAATTATGGCGCTGTATGATGAGCTGGAAAAATATAAAAAACAAAAAGAACAAGTAATACAGCAATTAAGTGATGTAAAGCAATTACGTGAAAAGGTAAGTAATTATCAATCCTCTATGTCGTTGTCCTATGACGAGATCAGGGAGAATCGAAAGTTAGGTTCTTTTTTTCGAGATTTAATACAGCAAGTGAAAACTGACGGGAAGGAATGCGAAATTGTTTTTAAACACCCATTCTTACGTACTCAAGAGGTGTTAACATCATGAAGCTCTCTTATATATTACAATCAAATATGAAAGCTGCTTTTTACGGGCGGCATTCTACTGATAAGCAGGACATGGATATGCAAATAAATTCTGTTATGGAAGTAGTTCGTAAATATAATTGCATTCATACTCATTCCTTTCTTGATAAGGCTGTTTCAGCTCGTAAAAATAAACTCACTAGTAGAAAAGAACTTGAAAACATGTTTGAAGCGGCGAAACGACAAGAATTTGATTTTGTGATTGTTTATAAAAGCGATCGTCTTGCCAGAGATCCTCTTGAACATCAAACTATCCGTATTGTCATGAAGACACTTGGTATTCCGATTATTATTAGTTCGATTGAAAGTGTGTACAGTACTGATAATGATTTGATTGTGCAACTCATGGAGGATGGTTTTACTAAATATGAAGTAGACACCATCATTGCAAGAACACGATCGGGACTAGAAAACAAAGCAAAACAAGGAAAATGGCTTGGTGGAAAACCACCATTTGGTTACACATATGATAAGAATAGTGGGCAATTTATTGAACACACCGAAGAGCTGTGCTATGTAAAAGAAATCTTCAATTTATATGTAAATGGTCATGGGTTTCAGTATATTGCTAATACACTCCCTAACGGTTCCCGCCGCGGAAAAGATTGGGGGAAAGAGAATGTAAAGGTGATTGTGCTTAATCCTTTTTATTGTGGTTTATTATCATGGCGCCGACAAACAGATGGAAAGCAAAATACAAGGGATATTTGGATTGAAGCACCAAACCACTATGTGAAGCCAATCATTTCACGAGCGACATGGGAATCATGTTGGCGTATTTATTCAGAAAAACGTAATGGCAACATGGTTCCTAAACATTACAAAACAAGTTTTTTGCTACAAGGGTTGCTTTCTTGTGAAAAGTGCCAAGAATTAATGAAAACAAAGAATCAACAAACAGTAAGTTCTACAAATAAACAGTATGGAGGGAAAATTTATTCCTGTCCCAACTGTAAATTAAGAATAGATGCAGACCTCCTTCATGATAAAGTAGTGAATCAAACACTTACTGATGTGAAAATAAGCGGATTTCATAATGTATATCATGCGATAGAACAAAAAGTTCAGTATGAGATACAAGAATTGAATAACAATATTCAAAAGCATCAGCGTCTTTTCGAAAGCTACACCATCAAACTTCACAATATTACAGAAGAACTTAAACAACGTATGAAAAATAACGATGATAAACGTTTTTTGAAGTCTTTAGCGATTTACCGTTTGGATGTACAGCGAAAACTAGATGGAATCGTACAACAAATAAACCACTTTAAACAGCAAATCACTCTCAAAGAAAAAATTGAAAAAAGCAAAGAAACATGGTTACATACTTTGAATGAAATATTTCAAGATGATGTCAAGCTTCAAGAAATAAGCGATATGGATAAAAGGCGCTTTTTATTACCCCTTATTCAATCTGTATCCATTAAAGAAAATAAAAAGCGCAACGAATATGATATTTCATTACAGTTACGAACTGATTTTTCAAAGCGTGATGTAAAAAATCAAATCAGCTTAATTTTGTAAAACAGCTATCACATTGGTGGCTGTTTCTTCGTTATTGATGTATCGGTATTTGGGTTGAACCATAGATGGAAACTCTTTTGTTACTCGGTAATTAGGAGGGAGTGGTATACCACACACCCCTAATAACCGAGTTTGGTACTCTTGAGAAAGAGCTTGTATCTTAAGGATAAAGGGTTTGTCTGTATTTATTATTATGGACAGTGATTTAGAGAAATAAACATACTCGGTGATTAGGGGATAGGTAACTATTTAAAACATTTGAGAGCTCGGTAATTGGGTAAATAAAAAATGCCTTATCATTCTCCCTGTAAAAAGGCATGGGGTGACCTGTTTTCTTAGGTTGATGGCAATGGGGTACTGCACTGTAAATGAAGAAATTCATTGTTTTCCATAATGAAAAATTGATCTTTCTACAGTTATTCAAGATAAGCGGTTTTGGTGCAAATATATGGAGAAGAACCTTTTATACTTTTATAATATATTTTATTCTTGAGAGCAATTTCTAGTTTTTTACATGGTATAATTTTGTATTAGGGAAGAAGGGGTATACAAAGGTTAGTTGATAAGCTAGAAGAATTGAAATTTCCCTGGTATGTTCAGAGAACTATAGAAAGGTTTTTTAAGAATGGGGCAATTTCAAAGTAATTTACAAACAGCAACACAAATTGCTACGCAAATGAGGAATGCTTCGGATACAATTCAACGTGCCTCAAATCGTTCAATCACAAAGGCGACGCGTACGACGCTAACTGTTAATTCTAAAGCACAAGAAGCAAATCAACAAGCCTTAGATTTAACGAAACAATTTTGCACTGCCTTTCAACAAGCGGTCGAAAATGTTCATTCGGTAGCCACAGAATTCGAGAGAATGGATAATGATCTTCAAAAAACTTTTAGCTAATGTAACAGCCTACATAAAGGTAAAACGGTAGGAGGAAAAAGATGAGTCAAGATATCGAAAAAGAAATCAACCAATTAAATCAAAAATTACGAAGTGTATTCGAAGAACAGGACCGAAACCAATCTGCCATTCAAACCCAGGAACGAATGGAAGCTGATTTTCACGAATGGAAAAGTCGAAGCAATCGTTTGTTTAACCGAATTCTAGAAACTTGGCATATTGATAAAGAATTATCTTATTTTTTTACGAATATACGTCAAGAAGCACAACACATAGAGCGGAAACTTACATTCGAATTAGAAAATCAAAAAGAAACGTTGCTTAAAGAGAGACGAGACCTTAGTGATTTAGAAAACGACCTTTCCTATGAGCAACAACAATTAGCAAGGGAGGTCAATGCATGAGTTTAAATATGTATTTGGGAGAAGTACAAAGCCAAACTCAAAGCATGAATGCTGTATGTACAGCTACCATTCAAGGTATGGAACAAGCTATTCAATCAATTGACGCTTTTGCAATGGATACTGTTCTACAAGGACAAACATATAGCAGTGCAAAAGCATTTTTTGTACAAACCTTTCGCCCTTTAGCACAAGGAATCATTTACTTATGTGAAGAATTAACTCGTCAAAATGATGCTTTTCCAAGTGATTTTCAATCACAGGTAGCTTCTACAGATGTAATCGAACACGAGATATTAGAACAAATTCGAGAGATTGACCGAATGAAAGCAAATATGGAAGCCATCAGTCAAGCTATGCCACCCCCAGGTATGGACGCTATGGCGAATCTTTTTACTGCCATGAGGCAAAAACTGCAAGAAAAATTAGAACATCTGCATGAATTCAATTATACTTCTAGTAGCAATTATGATACCGCACTCCAACTAGCTGCGAGTATCGCACAAGGTCTTGCGGAAGTTCAAAGTGGCAAAGGTTTTAGTCCTGCAAGTGGTACATTTAGTACACAAGGGTTGAATATGGAGTGGGCTACTTCTATCCAAGCGATTACAGAAGAAAAAAATCGTCATTCTGAAGAAGGTAGTATAATAGACGAATCGTTATTCGATAAATTTAAAGATGCTGTCGAAAATAAAGCTGAAGCGATGGAACAATTGTATGAAAAATTTTTTCAGCAGATAGAAAATACTCCTATTATCGGGCAACATTATAACTACAAAAAAGGGCAGAATGAAGCGGTGTTAGATGAACTTAAAGGAATATTAAATACAATCTTACACCCAATAGATAGTCTTGAGAGCGCTGTGTATGCTCTTTCTCATATCGACGAAACATTTGCTGCTGTAGAACAAGCTATTTCTAATTCATGGAATCAAGATGTTGTAAATGGAGATTGGAATAGCAGGGCTAAATGGGTTGGAAATGTAGAGATGCAAGTTAAATTAGCGCTTGCCGATTTATTTGTAGGAACAAAAGGTGTAGGTGAAATTTCGAAAATCGATAAATTCTCAAGGTTAGGTAAAACCTCAACACTTAGTGAAAGTGTAAACTTTATACAAGGTATTAAAAACGTAATGAATTTCGATAAGTTTAAGCAAAGTGTTGACATGTTGAATAATATTTTAATGCCAAAAAATCAATTTGCTCTTGCTGATACCAATGCACTTAATCTAAGAGCTTTTGATTACACTACTTTTAATAAGGCCAAAGATACTTTTTCACTTGCTGAAAACATAGATAGATCCAATCAATATAGTCCACGTGTATTTGATGGTGATTTAAAGAAACACGAAGATAAAGGCGGACATTTAATAGAAAGACATGTCGAAATACCTGATGAGGCATTGGCTCAACGATTAATAGATGATCAAAAAATCACTGGGTCTTCATCTTTTAATGATTTAGAAAAAGCCCAAAAAATTGCTGATGCAGTATTAACTAATCCTCAAAATATACGTAAAATAGAAAAGTGGCTAGCTGATCCCTACAGCCCTCCAACTTTAGCGTTGAGGTATAGAGGTGATGAAATTATTGGTCGATCTATATTACGAACATCTGAAGATGTTTTAGAGGTAACGAACGCTAAAATTGTCTTAAAAAAGGATGGAGAAGGAAGTTATATTAGAACAGGATTCCCCATAAGATAGAAATTTAGGAGGCTATTTATGAATGATAAAGATTATATTTATGAAGAATTAAGTGACTTTTTAGATGGAACATTCCATCAAGATATGGGAACACCAGAAAAAGCCTTACACGAATTTATAGAAGAAGCCCACAAAGTTTGTATAGGAAATACTATAAATTACATAACTGCATTTTTAAACAGTGATCTATCCACGGAAAAAAAAGAAGAATTCATTGAATATTATACAGACATTTATTTTCCTGCTTTAAAACTGACTCCCCTAGAATGGCTTGAACAAACAGGTGAAACGTTAAAACAAGCATTAAAAAATACTTAGTAAAAATCGACCGCCCATCATAGTAGGCGGTCTTTTCTTCGTCTTAATTTACATTCACGTACGCATTGCGAACCGTAATATGGAACGTACTTCCCTTCCAGTTTTGTACTTTATATTTTATATATTGAGGCGAACCGTTAATGTCAACTTGGGCGTCGATAGTAAATCCAGGACCTACGTCAACAATGCCAGCTATACTAGGGGTACAGCCACACAGCCATCAACTTAAGAATTTTATAAAGCCCCAAAACAAAAAAATGTACACTTTCTCCTGGAGATGTCAATTTTTTCGTTTTTGGGTATTTGCTTTTCCTGGCTTGATGGTGATGGGTGGTACCTCTTAACGTATAGGTAATTGATTAAGTGTGTCTAAACGTACAATTTTCTTTTCTGATATGGTGCCCCCATGAGGGATTAATGATTATTGAGTCTAAAATACAATACCTCTTTAAAGGGGAATGTATTTCTTGAGGTAAAAATAATAAAGTTACAAGTGAGTTTTGGGAACAGAATATAATTAAATTTGGTTACATCCCAGCTAACTAAACCAGTACAACCGCCATAGTACACTTATGTCAGCCTACAAAAACATTAAAGATGAGAATTTCAGATATTATATTTTAAAGCAAAAAGCAGATGTATTTCATGCAATGAAAAGCTTTTTTAAAGAAGAATCAGGAGAGAAAATGGCATAACCCCTTTTGAAGGGGTTTATTTTTTTGTAAACTTTTTATTTTTTTAGTTTACAATGATAATGAAAATCATTATCATTTATTCGAGAGTGATTACATTTTGATTTATATATTTCGGAGGAGATGTAAAGTTGAAAAAAAATAAAAGAAAACATATAAATGCAATGGTTATAGCGGCGGCGTTATCACTTCCGTTCGCTGTTTATTCAACACCTGCTTTAGCAGCCGTAGCGATTGAGGCGAACAAAACTGGACATGCTTTAGAAGATGGTACATATGATGCTGTTATAAAAGCATATAAAGATAAAACAAATGAAGAGTCTATGGCAGCTGTTTATATAAAAAATCCTAAGTTAACAATTGAGAACGGAAAGAAAATTGTAACGGCAACGTTAAGTGATAGTGATTTCTTTCAATACTTGAAAACAGAGGATGTTCATACTCCAGGTGTGTTCCATGATGTAAAAGTAATATCAGAGGATAAAAAGAAAAATGGGACGAAGGTTATTCAATTTGAAGTTGGAGAATTAGGAAAAAGATATAATATGCAAATGCATATTTTCATTCCGACAATGGCGTATGACAATAAGTATCAAGTGCAGTTTGAAGTGAATACGATGAGTTTAGAAAATAATACTTTGGAAGAACAAAAGGAAAATAAGGATGACAAAGTGGAGCAAGACGAAAACGCAAATGTAATACGAGACAAAAAATTACAACAACATATTAATAAATATAGTTTAGGTAGGGGAAATCTTGATGATCCTATAACAAAAGAAGACTTATTACAAGTTAAATCTTTAATTGTAGTGGAAGCAAAACGTAAAGGAATAAAAGATGTAAGCGGTTTGGAATATATGACAAACTTAGAAAACTTAACTTTAGAGGAAGTTGAGTTGGAAAATGTAAAGTTTATCTCGAAGTTGAGACAATTAAAATCAGTGAGTATAACTTATAGTAAACTTCAAGATATTGGGCCTCTGGCTGAGTTAGAGCATATTGAGAATTTAAGTTTAAGAAACAATAAAATCTCTGATTTAAGCCCATTGAGTCAAATGAAAAATGTAAAAATATTAGATGTAAATAGCAATCATATAAAAGATATTAAGCCATTATTTACAGTAACATCTTTAAAGACTTTGACTTTAGCAAATAATCAAGTTAGTAGTGCTAGCCTTGAAGGAATTGAACAGTTAAAAAATGTGAAGAAACTCTCACTAAGTAATAATGGGCTCACTAACATTGAGCATATTACCGCAATGAAAAAGTTAGCTGATTTAGACCTTTCTAAAAATGACTTAGAAAATATAACACCTCTATCAAAGCTATCTACTGTACAGTCGCTTGATTTAGAGGAAAACTATATTTCTGATATAACACCACTTAGTCAATTGACAGGATTGTATAATTTAAAACTAGGATCGAATGAAATTCGTGATGTAAGACCAGTTCAAGAGTTAGGAAAAAGGATGTATATCGATATTCAAAGGCAGAAAATCTTTTTAGATCATGTAGAAAAAGATAAGGAAGTTAAAATACCTATCTATAATTTACAAGGAGAGGCACTCGATACTATTAGATTGAAGAGTGAAGATGGAATAGTTAATAACGGTTCCGTTAAATGGAGTACTTCAGGTGAAAAAATATACGAATTTATGTTGGATATAAAGCCAGAAGAGAATCTTATTAAGTTTAATGGAACAGTAATTCAAAATGTTGTTGAAAGGTTAGATGAAATAAAGGAAACAATAAAAGAGGATAATGAACAAAAGGAAAATGTAATTCTCGATAAAACTTTACAACAACATATTAATAAAGAGAATTTAGGTAGAGAGAATTTAAACGCTCCTATCACAAAAGAAGATTTATTACAGGTTAAAAAATTAGAGATACTTAAAGAAAAAGGGAAAGAGATAAAAGATATAACAGGTTTAGAGTACATGGCGAACTTAGAAAAACTCACTTTAGAAGGAGTAGGTTTGAAGAATATTGAATTTATCTCGAACTTAGAAAAGTTGAACGATGTGAATGTATCTCATAATCAAATTGAAGATATAACACCGTTATCTTCATTGGAAAATTTACAGTGGTTAAATCTTGCGGACAATCATATTAAAGATGTATCGGTTCTTGGCTCGATGCTAGACTTACTTAGCTTAAAATTAGCTGGAAATGAGATTCGTGATGTAAGACCGTTAATACAATTAGGTCAGTGGTTTTCAATTGATGCGGGAAGACAGAAAATCTTTTTAGATGAAGCAAAAGTAAATGAAGAAATTCAAGTTCCTGTATATGATTTAGAAGGAGAAATTATTGAGAATATAAAACTGACAAGTGAGGGTGGAACGTTTAATAACGGAGTAATGAAATGGAGTACTCCAGGTGAAAAGGTATATAAATTTGATTTAGATTCGGATGAAAGTAGTATAAGATTTAGCGGAGCAGTTATCCAGAATATAGTTGGAAAAGAAGAAGTGACAGAACCAACAAAAGAAGTTGAAGAAATAAAAGAAGAAGTAAAAAAGCCGGTAAAAGAAGTTGAAGAAATAAAAGAAGAAGTAAAAG
>NZ_JAWRYM010000234.1:0-337 GCF_046534555.1 Bacillus sp. SIMBA_074
GAGGCCCTTCATTTGGGAGCGAATGATTTCCTGACCAAGCCACTGGATAAAACGGAGGTAGTGCTCAGGATTAACAACTTGCTGCGCACGAGATTCTACCATATGCAGTTGCAGGATCAAAATCACCGCTTGGAGCAGCGTGTACAGGAACGAACAATGGAGCTTGAGAAAGCAAAGAATGAAATTTTACAGTTGCTGGCTCGCTCATCAGAATTCCGCGATGATGATACGGGTCAACATACGATTCGTGTGGCTCAGATGGCAGAAGAAATCGCAGTAGCTCTTGGTTTGTCGCCACAGGACGTACGGTTAATTAAACGGGCGACACCGCTGCACG
>NZ_JAWRYM010000043.1:0-35779 GCF_046534555.1 Bacillus sp. SIMBA_074
TCGAGCTCCGATAGAATATCGAATCTCGATGGCTGCTTAGTCTTTTTCATACTGTCTACTTGACAGGGGTAAGACCATTTGAGGTCTCTTTTGTTGATTTAAATTAAAAATTATTATTTAAGTGGATGCTCTTTTGCAACTCTTACTTTACATACACATAGGCTTCAATTGCTGATACATAGTATGTTTTACCCTTGCTGTTATGTACTTTGTATTGTGGCGCTCCATTCACAGTTACCTTTACATCAATGGTAAATCCTAATCCTGCATCTAAAGTACCAGCAACATCTTTATCCTGCCAAGAAGGAGCATCATAGAAACGTAGATTGTTAACTTTTGAAACAACGCGCTTCCCTACAATAGAAGAATCCACTGTACTTTTCTTGTTAAACTTCACATAAGATGGATCGTTCTTAATCCATTGTTCATCGCCAAGATTTAACCAACCGTCCTTTTCATCCCACACAACATAAGCTTCTGGCTTATTTAGCTGACGAATCTTAGAATAGCTTGTATCTGGCCCCTTACGTAAGTTAACGTTGTATCCCTCAATATAAGCAATACCATCTGTTACAGCTGTTGGAACTTCTGCTGGTTTAAATGGCTTTTCAGGCACAGAAACATCCACATCGGAATTATTGTATGCTCGTTGTACATCCGCTCTAAATTGAGCTTCTGAAACACCGTGACTACGAAGATAATCAAGTGGATCTTCATGATCTGTTCCACCAAGATATTTCGTTACATCGTAGTGAGTCCATAATCCTTTTTCTACAGATAACCCACGATCACGAAGAATTTTAGCTAGTAACCTAACATATTTATCATAGCTGCGTTTGAATTTCTCGTAATCTCTTGTTTCACATAATTCTACATGTGCAAACCGTTTATTCGCTCCTGGTCCAGCACCATAAGCAATATATTTTGTATCGGCAATTTGGATTGTTTCATCCCAATCTACTGCATAATGTACAAAGGCAGAGCGCCATGTACGAGACTCATATTTTTGAATATTAATTGCTGGCGCTTCTGGTGTTGCTGTACTATGTGCTACAACGCCTTCATAAGCGCCCACACCGTTACGATACGCTTGTTTCGGTAAGTCTTGGATAATTAGTACTCTATCGGCAAATGAAGCCGTAGTGAACGAAAATAAGAGCAATAGAGTCATAAATAATGAACTAAATAGTTTAATTGGTTTTTTCATTGTGTATTTTCCCCTTTTTAGCCAAACAAAAAGAGCACTGTCTTTTGACAATGCTCTTTCCTTATGTAAGGCGTATATTTTTATTTGGTATTATGTTTTTCTTTTCTTGCATCGGACCTTTGGATTTTCGCCTGGATTTCGGATGCTACACTTTCTAATAACCATGCAGGAATCCATTTATCCCAGCCGATTCTCGCGCAGTTTGCAGCAAAACTATTAAAGATATGATAGATTAGCCCACCGGTTACCATGAAGAAAAAGAAATCCGGTAGTTTAAGAGCCATATCAAAGAAATGTGCAAGAGCAGGTAATGATAAAAGCACCACGGTTCTCGTGATGCCCTCAATTCCATATTGGCTGCTGTATGTTCCGTCCAGCTTTGAAGCTTTACTACCAGTAATCCAGTCCAGCATGATAATCCATCCGAAAATCACTATCCAAATTAGATTCGTCTTTCCATACATAAAATTAACTAGTGTTCCTAATCCACCACTTATTACTGCACCTGCTTTAAATTGAGTACTTGTAATAACATCGGCTATATTTAATGACTTGATGAGTTCGTGAATTCGTTCCAAGTTCTCACCTCCTTTCAAATTTTGGCCAAAATAAAAAAACCTGCTGTTGCACGCTCTATTTCGATAAAATCACATATTCATTTTCTTCCACGCGTATTCTAGTGGTTCAGTACGTGGTGCCTTCATTACTTCTTTTTCAGAATTTTTGCTTTCATTTCGGGAGAAGTTGAACATAACTCCTTTCCGTATAGAAGCTTGCCTAACCCCTGTAAGATACATGTTACTGATTTCTAATTTTGAACCTTGGTGTATTTGCGGTTTACGTTTTGCGGTTTTATATAGTGTTTCCGGTTGCATTATTATGCCTTTTATTGTCATAAAATCACCAGCCTTATTCTACTCGTAGTGCAATGTTGTAATCCGGAAATGAACTCCATACACTTGAGTAGTAGGTGTTAAATAACTTATACTTCTGTACTTCTTCATCTTGAAAAATTTCAACGATATCGCCAGTTACAAAATTTGAACCCCTATATGTGTAAAGACCATCAAATTTTGCTCTTAATCCATCTACGTTATCTCCCATGAAAAATGACGTGAATATTATATTTCCCTCTAAAGATGGCGCCTTTAAAAATACTTTATCCCACATGAAAGTAGTAACAGGAACACTTTTTAATCCATCATATATAAGTTTACTTCTAGCAGCTACCAGTGCTGAAGTTGGGTACCAATTTGGACAAGCGCTCACTAAGACACTAAAAGGGGAAGATATAGGGCTGAATTGTTCTTGTTGATATAGTTCATCTGGAATGCCAAATAAACCTATTACAGTTTTTCCTTTTCGTTCTGGAAGATTATCATCGTTTTCGTAAACACAATAAATAACAATGTCTTTATCAACGTATAAATATAGGTCCACCATAGCAATTGGTTTACTAATAGTATTAGCATTAGTGGAGCTAGTTGTTTTCCCTTGATGAAAACATAACGGGTAGAAAGGACCAGGTCCTCCGAAAGTAACATCCTGCTCTTTATCATATCGTTCAATTAATCTAAAGCTTGCATCAGTAACAGAATTAGCAGGATCTCTTATATCATGATATGGATATTTATCTGCTACAATATCTTTGGAAGTTGTACTGACGTAATCGAATGGGCGCAATTCTAAAGAATGGTTCTTCATACCGTCGTTACCGCTTGAGTACATGACATAAATTTTATCTTTTGATGGCGCATCAGCATTTAATTGCTGCCATCCAGCCTTTTTCATTTCATCGATAATCTTCATAAAGACTTCTCTTCGCTCTAGTCTGTGTAACTTACAAATTTTATTTGTCATTTTATATGTTCCTCCTTAACTTAAACGTATCGCTTTCATAGAAACATTAAAAGTAGAGTTTGCTACGCCCCTATTTTCTATATAAAGATGGACCTTGTTTGTATGATCTTTATCCTCGCAAGGAATGGCTAAAATATCATATGTTCTTTTTTCTGATAAGCTTTTATAAATTTGATTCCCATTCTCTTTTTGGTCGTACATAAATAGCATTGCTTCAACGTTTGAATCATTTGTAACTTGAATCGTGCGAATATCGTATTTGTTACAACCTACATCCAATGGAGTATATAGAGTTTTTCCTGGTTCAATTGTAATTTGTACATTCCTCTCAATAAGGATTGACGGTGTAATCTCGCTTTCGGATGTATATCTATATAATTTCATTACAGTTCCCATATTGTATTCACCTCAATTATGTTTTAGATGAATATTAAAATAAATTGGTTCGAATGCTAGGAAATTTGTATCCTTCACAACCTTTACCCAAAAATCACGTGTGCTTTGTGCAGCTACTGAATCAATCAGTATTTCATTCAAATAGTTAGTACCATCCAATGAAATAAGTGCCCAGGTGTAACCGACTTTCTCCATGTACTGCTGAATGGATAGTTTTATATTTGTAGCAGCATCGATGTTGTCATTTACGATTGTCATTTTTACAATACGCTCATTATTAACCATGTAACCTAAATTCGTTGGATCCGTTGTATTTAATTCTGCGCTATTCATTTTGATTTGTAGGGATGAACCCATACAATACATATCCCCACCATAGAAGGTAGCTTGTTTCTTTGCCAGTAGTTCGTTTTCTTCATCATATATTTCTATGATTCCCTCAAACTCTAAAGAAGGCAGTAAAATATCAATGCCTGTATGAGCTGCAGCTACAATGTTAGTAGACAGGACATTATCTGCAGTATCTTTTAATACAACCTTATAATTTTCATATAGTTGGCGCAGACGTAACATATTGCTTGTTGTCATAATAATTTTATTGATGTCTAGCGGTACAAATCCCTCTGCAGTTCCTCTTTTTAGAACAACGCCTATTCGTTTTCCTATTAATGAATCGTTATCCGCATAATCAAAAAATGTATCTGACTTTGTGTAAAAGTCCCATTGATCTTCCTTACATATTGCCATCCACTCTTTATTGCTTTGAGAGCTATTAGCAGAATAAGATTCAATGAATTCAACTTTATTCTTTTCATTTTGATAGATCAGTAAGCCGCCCTCATCTCCTTCTTTTGTAGGAGCATAATCCGCAATAACTTGGATTGCTAAGTTACCTGGTGGCTTATCGATTAATAGCATAACGTCTTTATCTGCAGCATGATTTATACGAAGGAATCCTTTTTTTACAGCATTGTTAAATGCATTTGATGGCGACATAAGCGATTTTGGATTTATGGTATTAAAATCATCTACAAATATTTTTCCACTTTCTTTCTCGTATAAGGATACCTTTGTTTTTTCCTGTTTAAGAGGAACTAGCTCTCCGTTTAGAATGTCAATTGCGTCAAAATTTATATTAAGACCAGATAGTTTAACTGTATGAAGACTTTCTTTTAAATCCAATTTCTCATAAACTAGTGCCTGATGCTTTATGGAACCATTTTTATAAGAGATGTTTTCGGGGGGCATGTTATCGATTGAAATTTGACCTACATCATACACAGAAAATAATAATCCTATAATTCGTAAAGCTGTCCCGAAAAAATTGAATTGTACAGTTACTATTTTGTTGTTTTCTCGACAAAAGTGTATAGAACCTCCATAGGTTTCAGCTGATTTAGATATGTCCCATGCTCCAGAATATTGAAAATTGCTATCCGTATCATCAAACCGTTTCCAACCAGGCTCTGGTTCTTTTAATACATCACCGACTTTAGCATTAAAATTTGCGTAATCAATAGCAGATAAAAACGTATAAACATCCTTATCATTTGAACCAGTAATGAAACCATCATAAGTTACCTCTACTTTATGAGTGCCACTAGGTAAATCTAATTTTTCAAAACAGACTCTAAACATTGATGGAGAATTAGGAATTAATGAGCCTTTAATCCAATTCCCACCATCTATTCTTACTTTTATATTGTAACGATGTGCCAAACTAGATTTTTGCATTATTCTAAAAGCTGTCCCCGTAAATGTAAATGAAAATATATCATCATTTGTATTTTTGGGATCAGAGAAGGCAATCCAACAGCCTTCCGAAGAAGGAGTATTATTTGCACCTACTATAAACCAATTAGCATTTGGGTATTTATTCGTATCTCTTACCCCTTGAAAAAAAGTGTTAACGTTATCGAGTTGGAAATACTTACGATTCCATCCAGATTCCGGTTTCGGTAAACTATTACCTAATTGGGGTGTTGCCATTCCATCACCTTCTCTTTATCTTGTTTTCTTCCAATTTGAATTTGTCCACCAAGATTGACGACTATGCCGCAGCCATAACTTAGGATCATCATTTTCTTTTTCGATAACTATTAATTCATCTTGTTTTTCTGTATCTAGTACTCTCTCCATTTTGAATAGTTCATTATCCTCTAGAACTGATTCTCTTTCTGGTGTACGTTCAAACCGTTCATATTTCTCTGTAACGCTTTCTAATTCATGTTCCCTATAAAATGTATCTGCTTCATTAGTTGCAGCTTCTATGCTATCCTGTCGCTCTAATAATTCATGTTCACTAACGATTGCATATCGTTCAGATTCTCTTGCAGCATCTGCAGTTTCAATTACATTTGTATCTCTTGTTATAACTTCTTTATCAGCTGGTGTTATATCAGAGATAATTCCGCCCTCAAATTCACGTATACCATTAAAAGCTTCTTGCTCTGTAATAAGAGCTTGTTGTGAATCTTGTTTGTAAGAAATGTCTAAAGTTATATGTTCAGCATCTAAGATAACTGGAACAGTGTCCGAAGCTACTTCTTCAATTACTGCAGCTGTATGTTCTTTCATTGCTTTTTCAGATTCAATTGTTTGATCTAGCTTCATTTGCATCACATTTAATGATTTAGATGAATCATTAAGTAAGGCAATACGTGTTTCTAGTTCTTTTTGAACACGGCCAAACAAATCGAATTCTGGAAGATATACGGGAATACCAAGGCCCTCAAATAAATCGAACTCTTCTATGGTAGCTTGTAATTCTTTTTCTGTTTTATTGGCAACTTCATCAGTATTGACATCGGTAATAAGTACGCGTTCTTTTAATCCGGATGAAGAAATTTCATCTACATGTGTAAGTACTGCAGTATCTTCTTTATCTGCTTGATCCAGTTCAACTACAGTTGCTTGCAAATCATTTTTCACTTCTGCAAAAGTAACGTCTGGCGATACGCCTTGTAATTCTTTTAAGATACGATGTGAATAATCTGCATCAGTAATATCAGCATTTATTTCATGTAATCTCTCTGCTTCTTCTGCGACAATTGTGTGTATTTCGAATATGTTTTGTGATTTATTCGCATCATCAGTTTCGGAAATGTCTTTAACAGATAATACCCGTGAAGCATTTTTAACTTCTTGTCCTACCTCTACAGCTGCTGTAAATACATTTTCTTTATTTGCGAATTCTTGTTGATCGGCATAAACAGAATCAAGTGTTTCTACGATACGTTCAAATGTGTGTGTTGTATCTACATTCGCATACTGTTCTTTTGTTCTTGTAAATGATGCAGATTCATTTCTTTCAGTATCAAATACATTTATTTTCTTGCTTACTTCATTATTTGCAATAACATCTGCAGCAAGTTCCTTTGTTCGAATAGAGTGATCCAGGTAAATTTGCGCTACATCTATGTCACGAATTAAATACGCGCTTTCAATATCTTCATAAGGAAGCAGGTCCACATTTTCTATTTCTTCTACCCGATTCAATTCATATTGTTTAGTAATAGATGTTTCAATGTCTCTTTGCATACGAGCAAATAAATTATAATCTGGAAGATAAACCGGTATACCCATACCATTGAACAAATCAAATTCTTCTATAATTCCTTTAACTTCTCGCTCTTTTGTACCAAATTCGAATTGTGCCGGAGCATGAAGAAGTATTTCTTTCTGCTGTATATCACCAGTTTCATTTTCGACAATGGATACAGGAAATATATTTGGAACTGCAGTAGATAAAGTAACTTCTGCATGTGTAGCTTTTAGCTCCCTGGTAACAATATCGCTCGTTTCATTATGCATTGATACAGCTTCATAATCCGTTATAACTCTGTCGGCCATAAGATCATTATAAAAACCCTCACCGTATACAATACGCGCAACATTTACCCATTCCGGTAATACTTCCACACCTGCAGCGAATTCACGTAACTTACCTTTTAGTAAATCCTGCTGTATGATCGGTGCAGCTTCATATTCATTCGTTATAAGATTTGTTTCATCAGAAGCGTGTACCATTGCTTCTATCTTGCTTGGTTTTGTGCTCTCTACCCCTTCGATATGGTTTATATCGAAAATTCGCCTATGTTGTGGTGATTCTTCTGCAGAAATTAGTTGAACAGAAAGACTGTCCATTCGTTGCGAATGCTGCATTTCAATGTTGGCCACATTTATATTTCGATTTAAATCAAAATCAGTTGTATTTGAAATGTAGGCTTCTACCTCTATTTGTCGCAATGCATTCTCTACAACATCTGTTAAAATCCCTTTCGCTCTTACTTTTGTGGCGGTTACTCCTGCGTTAGCTTCTTTAACAGCCTTATATCTCGCATAAGGAGCAATGCAAATTGGATAATCAACATCATTTTTATTTTCTGTATTCGCTGGTGTAATAGAAAAAGAATAAACTTTTTCGTTTTGATCTGGTCCAGAACCAACGACAACAACATGACTTTTTTCTTTGGTACATATAGAAGGGGAAGCAATAGAATAAACTTTTTCACTCATTCTTCTGCTACCCCCTTATGCTTAAATATCTTCTTTGTAGATCGCTAAACCAATTGGATTAAATGGTGTTGCTTTCGCTTGTGTCATAGGACAAACTGGCGTTGTTGGTAATGTGTAACGATATAATTGAGCCATTTCATAAGCGCCTGTGATTTCAGAACCAATAACCGGTGCTTCGTTAAATGTAACGGTCTTATCTTCTGCATTGTATACATAATCCGTTTTTTCTACTTCTTTACATGAAATGAATAATCTTAACGTTTCACCCTTTGGCTTATGTTCTAAATGAAATACTTTACGGTGTCCGTCACCTTGTCCAAGTACTTCATCTACAACTGTTTTTTCAATTTCTAGCTCATCGGCTTGCTGGATATTCTTTGGATGAACTGCATAAACATCATCTAGTTTTCCAACATATCCATCGTTTGGATGAACAATATAAATTTGAGATAAATGATATTTACCACTATAAACCGATGGATTAAAGCGTCCTTGTCCACTATCTACTGACATATCATGAGTAATGAAAGCTAGATAATGATGTTGGTACATGGCTCCTGTACTTGATTGTGATAATTGAACTGTTTCGTTTCCGTTCGATGTATCAGAACCGTAATCAAGTGGAGCATTACCTATTTTCTTATTTGGAGAATATGAAAACTGATCGCCAGGTCTGCATCCGCTTAAAATCACCATATTTTTTCTTGGTGCAACATCAAATGTATAAAGTTTTCCAATATACAACGGTACGAATAAGGCACGAACCGGATTAGGTGTTGGATCTACACGCATAAACATAACCATGCGGTCTTTATTTGCATTTCCATACAGATAAACAACAGAGTCACGATTCAATTCTTTAGAGAAACGCTGCTCTGGTGTAAAACTAATCGATGTATAAGGGGATGGATTTACAAAGTCAATTGTCGAATATACTTCCCCCATAATGCTCTCCATCTTTTGTACATCAAAGCTTGTTTTTGCGGTTAATGCATCCAGTGTCCCGTCTTCTTTTGGTAATAAGAAATAAATACCGCTAATCTTAATTGTTGTGTCTGCTGCAGGTGCAGTTTTAAATACAACTTCTTTTTCAGTGAACGAGTACTCACTAGGGTCAACAATAGTATTATTCTTGTAAACGATGGTTCTGCTTTCATCAAAATTAGGAAATGGGAATGAAAAGTTCTTTTTCGTTCCATCGCCTTTTCCTAATTCACCTAATTTATCACCGGAAAGGATCTCTTTTTCGATGAAATATCGATTGAAAGTGAATAGCAGCATGTCATTGTTTGGCTCATATGTATTGGTAGCCAATCTGTATTCGCATGTTACTTTATCGCCTTTTGCAATAGCAGTAGTGAATGTTACCTTTCCTGTAGTTGCATCCACCTTATATTTACTCTTTTCTTGCTCAAATCCATTTACATATACAATTACAGAAGGACCAAGTACAGGGGAAACAGGAATGGAGAAGTCTTTCTTCACTCCATCACCCATCCCTAATTTGCCAAGCGGTGAATCTGCAGATATAAACCGGCTATCTGTAAAGTCTGAATCTGCTGTGTCGTAGGCATTCGCAATACCAAACCTTCTACGTTCCCCATCACTTCCTAACGATTCAAATAACCTTACATCGATAAATTTTGAAATGCCGCTCTTAATTTGGAAAAATAGCGTTCGTTTCCAACCGTTATCAGCAAATAGTTTCTCTAATTCTTGCGGTAATGTTTGTAGATATACGACTTTATCAAACCACATATATGTACACTCCTTTATACTGTTTTCTCAAAAATACCTAATCCAGCAGGACGATACGCTGTAGCAGGTCTTTTCGTGATTGGTGAAATAGCATCTACATTAAAGAATTTGTAAATGTCGTGTGAATCCGGACAAGTATTCTTTCTAACTTTTAATCTATCGCCATTTAATAGACCTAGCGGAGACAATAGGATCATATAAGGTAAATATCCACGTACACCTTCGTCGGGATGAACAATATAAGCGCGAGAAGTATGTACTTTATTGCTATAAACAGACGGGTTAAATTGATATTTGTATTCGTCATTATCCTGTGATTGCCATGCTAGTGAATATTGACCGCCATCTTTACCAACGCGATCTGGTGGCATTGCATTAGGTGCTACATTCCAAGCGATAAAGTGAGCCTGGTACCTTGCTCCCAATCGTGAACGTTTAATAATTACGTTATCAATACCATTACCAGGGGAACGCGGATATGACTTCATAACAGGCATATAGGACTCTACATTTCTATATGGTTTCGGGTCGTTAAAATCGAATTTATGTGATGCATCCTCATTGCCTGTATCGAATGCGGTTCCTGCCCACAATGCATCACCTAATGTATCATCATTTGCGTAACTCTCTAATTGCCCCATGTAAAGCGGTGTAACTGGAACTACATTATTTTCAAAAGCTGGTGTATTATCTGCTTGGATTAATAAGACGACGCGACTTTCATCAACTTGGCCATTAATTCGAACTAATGAATCCGGCCACCAATTTGTTTGAGCATTGATACCTTGTAAATTTGTATTTCGTAATGTTACTTTCACCCAAGGGGACATCATGACTTGTGTTTCTGCTTCATCGTAAGAGTAAACTTTATATGTACCGATACCACTTGGATTTGTCTTCGTAGTAATTGCTATCTTAGTTAACTCCACATCTAATAATATTTTTTCAAATTTATTAGATTCATAAGGGAGAACAAGAACACCCTCATCAGCAACACTTGGCTCTTTTTCAATCATATACACGTAAAAGCAAGAACGATCTCTGCCACTTTCCATGCGCTTTTTACCGTCTTCTGCAAAAGCTTTCTTGCCTTCTTCATTTGTGAAGTTGTATTTAATCTCTGTCTTTTTTAGTGACCATTTTGAAATTTGAGCAATTCCATAAATAGAGCCGCTATTGTTCTTTACTAACATGTGCTTACTCATGCCGAATTCAAATTTTGTATCATCGTCAGATTTCTGATCCATATCTGGATAAACTGCTCTGAAAAACGATTTTACTTTCTTCCATCCGTTAGCGATTACCAATTTAACAATTTCGTCTTGGAATTCGCCTTCTGTATACATCTTTTCAACGTATGCCATCTATTTCACACTCCTAATCTCTTAATAGTTGATAATTAAGCCATATAGCTTTTTTCTCTGCGGATGCATTATGATACTCGAACTTTAGTTCAGCATTACCAGGTATAGGCTTTACAACAGAAAAGTTAAATCCCTCCGGCACATCTTTCACATAAACTTCTTTAAAGATTTGTTGGCCATTAATAAATAAATTCCAATAGTCCGTATCACTGTAATGTGAAGCAGCAACAGAAAAAGCAATCATTTCCGTTTCGAATGGTAATGAAAATTTATCTACATGAAGCTCATCATGAATTCCAACTCTTCGCCCTTGTATAAATGGCTCTGTTTTTGTTGGAAAGTAAGGTGCGTCAAATCTTCCACCAGCCATGTAGGTAACTGCAAAACTCATGAGTACGCCCCCTTATCTTAAAAAGTGCAATTCAAACCACACTGTTTTATCAAGAATCCCTTGGTTATGGAATCGAAATACAATTGTGTCTCCTGCTTTTGCTGCTTTATAAACCATAAAGTGCATACCTTCCGGAAGACGCTTTGTATAAATATCTTGGCAAATAGTTTGCCCGTTCACGATTAAATCCCATTTATCATCTAATTCATAGATGGAGGAACTAACACTAATTGCGTAAATCTCCATATCTGCAGGTAATACATATTTCACTTCATCCGTTTTAAATGATGTAGAATCCATAATGAAACCAGGTATGAATGGTTCTGTTTTTGTCGGATGAAAAGGTGGATCTAATCGCCCACCGGCTAAATAAGTTGTTTCAAACAAGAGCAATCACCCTTTTTCGTGTATTAAAAAATTCCCGTGCATCATTACGACACATCGGGAATTGGTAAATCAGATAGTATACCGTTACCTTTATTAAGAAGTCTCGGCTGCACACGTTCCAATTGTTTTTGTGCATTATATATTAATTGTATCTCCATCTCTTTTCCGGTTACTTTATGAGAGACAAGAACCTTTTCTAGCATACCGTGTGTATTAAAGGCTAAATCATAGTGCAGATATTTATCTCCATCGACTGCAGACAAACGAGCACCGTCACGAATGAGGGTGTAACCTTCTGTCATACCTTCTTTAAATACATCATTTGGGTCATTACCAGGCATTGGTTTTCCACCGGTATATATTTGTCTATCAATTAATCCTTTCATCAAATACATAATAGGATCATATAAGTTTTTTTGCATTATCATAGAATCACCCCTAGTTCACCCTCGTAACAGACCACGTTTTGGCTGGTCGTTGGATATAATAGTGATTTGCATCTTGATTTACCCGAGGAAATGATAAATCTGGTAAAGAACCATAATCAAACAAGATATTATTCTGCGTATCTAGTACTTGCAAACGCCCTGTAAGAATCCCTTTTGGGTTTCGTACTGCTTCAAATACGATAATATTCACACCGTATTCTAGTGGAATATCAACGTATGTTGGATTGTTCCGGATGAAATAATTTTCTTCAACTAACTTATCGTTACAATAAATATTTAATAAGTCACCATCCTCTAAATCCCAATCCCAAAGTTTTAATCGTAGCGTATCAATGTTTACAGTAATACCCGTTATATCTGTATATGGAGCAGGTTCATACCCGTAGTTAACTGTTAAATCTAAAGTTTGATAGAATCCGTCATCTGCAGATATCATTGTATTAATACCTTTAACGAAGTAATTCCACTGTTGGCCAGAATCTCTATTGAAAACAGAAACTACATCAAATAATTGAATCCGTGGATCCCCAACGACTGCAACTGTTAATGTTCTGAACTTCTGAATTGCTTTTAAATGATAAGCTGCAGCAACTGCTCTTCTTGCAAAGAATGTTGTGGCCCATGGAACTTCTATCATTTCCTCTCGTAAATCACCCTGTGATACATTTTTTAATAGAAACGAATTAAGAAATCCATTTGCGTAATCTCCGCATTTAACAACAATGCTATTACTTATATCCTGGTCCGTTAGCTGCATATCTAATGAAATAAGGTTCTCGCCTTCTCTAAAGCTAAACTTTGCAGGTTCGTTAATTGCATAGTCTGGCATTTTCATAAACGTACAACTGCCATCTGGTTCGTGTTTAATGTAATGGAATGTTGTATCTATAATGTCGCGAACAATTTCATCCCATTTTTGAAATCTCTTTCCTGTTGCTCCCTCAACAATCCAACTTTGATTGGTACCAGGGATGTTTACTCCGCTGCCGTGCAATTGAACTCCTGCTTTTTCAAAGAAGAATTTCACTACATCATAAACATTACCGGTTGGTGCAACAATTTCATCTGATCCAGGTGTTGGGATTACTGATTTATGTAAAACCTTCTTATAAGATGTAGTGCAGGTAACTGAAATCGTGCCACTTTCGGCATTTACCTTCACATCAGATACAAAACCATGTATATAGGGTAAAGCTTCCTCGCCATAGCCAATAGACACTTTAAATTCAGTCTGCGGATATAGCTGGTTTGTATTTGTTACCTCACTGTTATAAAACCATTCTTGAATAGAAGAAAACTTACCATACCAGTTATCCGGAGCCATTTTCCCGTATTCATTTGCAAAGCTAATAGTAAATGTACTAGCGAACTGGTCGGCGTTCTCCTGCACTTCTAAGCCGGTTACACGGTGTTGTACTTGTACATAAGAAGAAGAGTCCCTTCTTTTCATATAAACAATTAAATTAGGGGAGTTATTCCCAACCTGGAAATAGCTCCCCAACATTCTAATTAAAGAAATAGATCCTTCTCTCATATTCCATCAACTCCAATACCTGCTTGTGACATAGATGTTAATTTACATTTTGCTATTACTAGCGTTCCTTTTCGTATTGCATCTACTTCATTCGGCGGAATAATACCCCCGTACGTACCATAATCACCGGTGATAATATGAGGACGATATATTTCTCTCATAAAATCGCGCCAATGACTTATATCGTTGAATAGAGCAGTGAATTCTACTTCGCATCCTTTATTCCCAGCACTTTGAAAACGTGGATATCCATGCATGACATTATAGCTTTTTAAGCCGTCTAGTGATTTCGGCATTTTTGTTTGTTCAATCATCGCAATAGTGGGTATAGGTCCAAATGCATAATAATGAACATCACGTATATACGCTATGTCCGAGGAACCGTAACCGCTTGTTGTAAATTCAATTGTTTGTGGACCTGCACCAACAAAGATTTCTCTTGCTTCCCAGGCATAAGCACCTCTTGCTCTAAACTTTTCAATACCATTAACCCGAACTATAAAATATTTATCTGGTAGCATACCATCAGAACCAATAGGAACTTGGGACATAAATGAAAAGTTATATGTCCCTGGCCATGAGAAATTAATGGTATATTGTATTGTGTTTTTTAATTTTGTAGCATCCCCTAAGAGATGGTATGAACCACCTCTCCTATGCAATGTTTTTAATATACTCATACATTTCGCACCGCCATTCCCATTAGATCATCAGCAACTACGTTTTGTAGCAGCTTTCTCATTTTTACAAAGTCTTCTGCATTTTGTAGTTTTTCAACAGCGACTCTGAATGTTGCATTTTGAATTGTTACGCCATTATCTGTTTTCTTCTCAACGTGGGTTTGTCCAGCAAATGGATGTGCAGTTTTACCGATTAGATCAGCTGAACGTGCTCCCATTTGTCCGATTTGAGTAGATACATCGGTTACTAGTTTCATTGGCTTAGGTGGAACCACTGCTTTGTTTAGCAATTCAGAAGCTCTGTCTACTGCAGGAATCATTTTTTCCATCCCTACACCTAGACCTTCTGTAATAAATCCACCAAATTCCATCATTAGGCGTGAAGGGCTTCGAATACCAAAGAACTTTTTAACTGCTTTTGGAATTCCACTGACTACGCCTTTTGCTTTATCAGCTACCCAGCCACCCATTGCAGCCATACCTTCACCAATACCAGCGATGATATCTTTTCCCCAGTTCACTGCATCTTTTGCTACATTTTTTACAATGGATCCTACTTTACTGAAGACATCTTTTACGGTATCTACAATACCTGTAAAAGTACCGGTAATAACTTTCTTAATCGTAGCGAAATTATTTACTATGAAATCTTTAATCGCCCCAACAACACTAAAAATTGTATTTTTAATTTTGTTGAAATTATCAACTACGAAATTAACGAAAGCGCGAACTGCTCCAATGATCGTATCTTTAATAAAATTCCATGCCGCTTGAATGAAGTTTTTTACAGCATTCATCACGGTAATAATTACATTTTTAATAAAGTTGAATGCGTTTTGTACAGTAGTCTTAATGAAATTCAATACAGTAACAAATACTGTTTTTATAAAATTCCATGCTGCAGAAATAATAGTTTTAATAACATTCATCGCTGTGGAAATCACATTTTTTATGAATTCAAATGCAGCACGAACAAACGATTTCAAGAAATTAAGTACAGTGGTAAAGATTGTCTTAATGACATTCCACCCGACTCTGAAAACCGTCTGCCAAAATTTAACGTAAAATGAAATTATATTTTTAATGCCTTCTAATACGAATTTAACAACGCTTTTTATAGCATTTAAAGCAGCATTAAACAGAAATTTAATGACATTCCAACCAACTTCGAATATTTTCTTCCAAGTATTGATATGCCATTTTATTACTGCAGTGATACCTTTCCATGCGCCCTCCAGGATTTTACCTAGAAATGACACGGATGTATGGAAGACTTTCTTTGTACCTTCCCAGAATCCAGAAAAGAACTTAGACAACCCATTCCAAGCGGCTTTTGCACCTTTTACAGTTGCGTCCCACCCTTTAGAACAAACATCGCCTATCCATTTCACGGCTTGCTTTGTGTATTTTACAACGTCATCCCAGTTTTTATAAATTAAATATACTAATCCAACAATAGCTAATATTGCAATCGTCCAGGGATTCATGAGTAATGTCATTGCAGATCGTCCAAGTATAGCGAGTGCCTTACCTATCGCACCAAACATACCAATAAGTTTAGGGCCTACCTTTAAAAGTCCAGCAAATGCAGTACTTCCTAGAAACGCAACTGCTCTTCCTATCATTCCGAACATACCAATCAATCTAGGGCCGAGCTTTAATATACCCGTAAATAACAATGGTACCTTAGATAATACCGGTACTAGGAATCTAAACGATCCAACAAATGCACCAACTCCACTTGTCATAAAGCCCATCATTGCAATTAGTGGACCTAATACAGCAACCATACCTAAAATTGCTACAATACCAATTTGAATTGGCTTAGGAATAGAACTAAATGCCTTTGCAGCTAATTCCACAGCTTTAATAATTGGTGGAAGGGCTACTTCTGCAATATCTAAAATGGCTTGTCCTAATGGTTCTAATGATGCCATCGTAGTGCGCATTAACTTTTGCCAACGAACACCAAAGGCTTCTTGCTGTGTTTTCTGCATTTTGCCCATCGTTCCCTCAACATCACCTAATGCACCATTGGCATCATTAAGACCTAAGACAGCTTGAGCACCCATGTCTTCCCATTTTGTCATTGTGTTATCGTAAAGGCTTTTTATCCTCTACTTCCGGGGATTCCTCCGCATAATAGGATGTCGATTCATCCTCGGTTCGGCATACGTTTTCACTTATTAGTGTCGCGGTCTCGTGGAGGGATTATATCTTTTCACCCTCTATGCTCTGCCCCTGGCCATACTTTGCATAGCCTTCGGTTCAAATTAGGATTCGCACCCTCTTTGCTTTATACCGCGATTTTAATTCGGCACAACTTATCATCTACCGAATACAGCAACTCCAAGTTGGTTTGCTTTTACTTTATCGTCCATCTTACCTAAATCACCTAAGACGGCATTAAATACATCTGCAGAAGTTCCTTTACCTTTGTTGAAGTTATCCCATACTTTTTGTGTTTCGGGAGACATTTCAGCAAAAGCATTAGCTACACCTTTTGAACCATCCTGTACACGAATACCGAACTCTTTTACAAGGTCGTTAATGTAATCGAGGTTATAACTGCCATCACGGGTTCCGTTTGCCATAATGGTAAACATCTCGTTAGCAGAGAACCCGGCTTGTTTATAAAGTGGTGCATATTCGGACACATTATCAAACATTTCATTTGAATAGTTCAAACCCTCTTGTCCACCAGCAGCAAATAAATCAAATGCCTCTTTTGAAGAAATACCGAAATTAGTCATTAATTGCCCTGCACCACGGGTTACTTCATTGATATCAGAATCAAATGTTTTACCCAGTGTCATAGCACTCTTTGTAGCTTCCTCTAATTCTTCATGAGGAACTTCTTTCATATTTTGATACACTTTTATAAGGGATTGATCTACTTCTTCAATACTTTGGCCAAATCCATCTTTCCAAGTTTCTTTTGCGATTTTACCAAGGTTTTCGGCACCTTTTTCAGTAAGACCTAAAGAGGATTGGATGTTTCTTTGAGAAGTATCAAAATCAGAAGCTACTTTAACTGCTGCAGCACCAATACCAGCTAAAGGTAATGAAACACCAGCGGTCATATTAGCGCCTGTTTCTTGCATCTTGCTACCTACATGGCTAATTGATTCCCCTGCTTTTTGGAATTTATCATGCATTCCGTTTGCAGTTTTTTGTACACGATCTTCGAATTGCTGTAAATCTTTATAAGCACCTTCTGCTTTAATACCAATCGTTCCGAACAATTGGAACATTTCAGCGAGCATTTATGCACCCCCTTCGCTGGGGTCTATTACCCTTTTATTCCTCATCGTCGTCTTCTTGGAATTGAGCCATAATCTGCTCAACGTGCGCTTCACATGCTTCTTTCGTCCATACTTCTCCCATCTCATACGATGACTCTTTGTCGTCTTGAGTATCGGTAAGTCCAAAAGCTTGAAGGTAATCGTTGAAAGTAGTACCTTCTTCAAGCTGACGAGTTTGAAAGCCAATGAACGCCATCTTCTTCCACTCATTTAGTTCTTCTTGCTGCTCTTCTTGTGCAATTAATGAAAATAAATCCATTAAACGCGAATAAGGTATGGATAAGACATATTCATCTGTCCATCCATACCGCTTCTGGATCTTATCGAAAGCACGTAACATGTTTTGTTCAGCTTCCTCTAAATATTCATCTGTATCTTCGTTTACGCTTGCATTTGAGCTGCTGCTGGTTTGCTCCATTTCTCGCTCTGAACTTTCACGAGTCCCTTGACCTGGTTGAAAAAAGTCATTAAGTCCTCACTTTCTAATAGGCCCTGTATAACAGCAACCATTGCTTCCGGAGGGAACTGTCGAAACTCTTCTGCTTTTACTTTTAATAAACTAGCAAAGAACTCTGTGAAATCATCTTCGCAAGCAGGAATCATTGTTAGGACACGGAAAGCGAATTCTAATCCTTTTTGTTGCTGTCTCTCTTTAAGTGCAGCTAACTGCGCTTGTTTTTGTTCTTCTGGAAGAGCTTCTGCTACTTTAGTTAGTTCATCCATTTCTTGCTTATCCTTACCAAAATCAGCGAAGTTGGCCATTGCACTGCGTCCAACTTTTGAAATGATCTTAGCAAATCGCCAAACATCAGTTACATTTAAACGTCGCATTTCCACTTTTACACCCATGATTGTAATTTCTGTACCGTTATTCATCATTTTCTCTAAAATAGAAGCCATTCCGTTCTCTCCTTTTAGCATTTAGCTCGTTTTATGTAATAGAAAACCGACTACCATTTATACGGTAGCCGGTGCTTTTAGTGTTGTTGTTTTCTTTTTCTTCGGTAAGTAAATTTCATATGGCGGTGTAGATGGTGCAGATTCACTGTAATGACCAATAAACTTGCATTTCAAGCCAACCGTTCCTTTACCATCTTTTAGATCAACCTCAATAGATGAAACTACCATCGCATTACGAATTACAAAGATAACAGGTGATTCACTTCCAGAAATCATACCGATTAATGCTATATCATGGTAACTTGAATCAGGAATATCATTAGAAGGTTTCATAATATCGTAGTCTGTTTCTGTAGTACTATCTATTGTCATACCAGGTAAAGCTAACTGCAGATTTTCTTTCGTAAATTCAACTAGTGTAAGTTCTACATGAGGTTCATCTTTTAGCAACCACTTACCGCGTACCATTTTACCTAGTACGCCATCAATATCCGCATCGTAATACTCACGGTCAAAACCTACTTTAGTGCCGCCTGTAGTCGCTCCTACAAGTTCACCTAATTCTTTTACACTCTTAAAACCTTTGTACATGACACCAGGGCCGATAACAAAATTATCAGTTGTCCCTTCACGGACACCATTAATTAATTTCCAGCTCATTTGTCCTACCCCCTAATACAAGTCCGTTCGCATGGTTCGGACAAGAAATTTCGCATTTATATGAATGATAGATGGGTCTTCATCCGGTACCGGCAGTTTACCGGCACGATGTATAGAAAGTATCCCATCATCTTTTAAACCAACTTCTCTATCTAGTAACTTCTCAATACGTGTAGCAATTAACTTTGCCTTATCATAATCCCCGTTATCACAATACACATCGAAATTCAGAATCATACGATCTATAATTTCAACATCATCCGGATTATCTGCTTCAATTCTCATAACTACATAAGGCATTTCCATATCATCTTGTGCAGTTTGGAATGAAAGAGCAGGACCTTTGTCTTCACCTTCACCATATTCTGATAGATTAGCTTTTATTATTTCATCGTTCTCCACAATTGTTCTAATAGCTGCAATAGCATTAGACATACAATTACCCTCCCATCATTCTTTTAAGCTCTCTGCGCTCTTTTTCAAACGCTTTTAATAGGAATGGACGGGCTTCCATATTACTTGTACCAGCTTCAAGCCATATCGCTTTCTGCAAATCGCTTCCTACTGCACCCAATACCTCTGATTGTGACCGTTTAACATTGTATTTAATCGAATTTAACAAGTCACCGGTACGAACAGCAGGAGCTTCACCTGGTTTAGAAGCAGTATATTTACGACTCGTATGAGGTATTTTGTATTGTTTACCGCTACGGCTACCTGTGAGATTCTTCTTAACTTGATTTTGTAAATGAATAGATGCTGCTGTGACTTTTTCAACACACATAGCGTTAATATGCGTCTTTATTTGCTCCATATTGCTTGAGTACTCAATTTCTACTGAATTAGCCATATAGAATCATACCTTTTCGCAATAAATTTCAATGTGGTGATTCATAAACGCAGGATTACGCGGCTCTCCTTTTACTTCAAACATATAATCAACACCTAATTCTTCACTTTTGAAATGAATACGATCATTAGGCTTAATTTTGTAAGAAGCAGGTGCATATATTTTAAAAGTTGTATCAAAATTTTGTTTATCACGCTTAAATCTCTCATTATCAGCAGCAGAATTAGTAGTTACACGACAAGTCATATTCTCGTAAACGTCCTCTTCTACTTCTGCATAATTACCAGAGGATTGTTTCTTTTTTGATTTTCGTTTTACAACTACCTCATGAATATATAAATCATCCATGCCACCATCATCGAAGTACGTATTCATGTAGCCATCACCGGCTTAACTCTTGCTCTAAAACCTTTTAAACCATTGAGTATCTTATTGTTTGTAGCTGGTTCATCTAGCGTTTCTGGGCTAATCTGGTACGAATAATCACCAATACTCTCCGATGTCTTCATACCTTTTCTTTGTAAGTTAGCACGAACTACTGCAGAAACAACCAAATCAATAATACATTTCTTCATAAGTACCTGCAGATCATCATAATCTTGTATCTTATATTCGAATTCATATAACTGATTTTCGGATAAACCATAAACAATACGCCCATTTACAGTAATAGAATCGGTCATATCTTGTTTAGAACTAACATGAGTTACTTTTGCTATAGATTCAGCAGGAAAAGAAAGCCAAGCCAGTTTACTTGTCCGGATGGTTTCTTTCATCGGATTAGTTGGCTTGACTCTTATATACTTCCTTGTAATAACAGCATAGTAATCTATTAATCCTTAAATAACCGTATCGGGTATTTTCTGCACGTTTACGCGGTCTTTAATGTCCTGCACGGTAATATCCATTATGTTTCTTTCTCCTTCTTATCGACTTCTTTTACAAGTTCAAAATGTCCAGTACTTACAAGATAATCAGCTTTATCATTTGCAACTGTTTCCTCTTGGCCATTCTTAAACGTTTGTCCATAAGCGGTGTAAGTTCCACCTAATCGCAGCGCAACTATTTTCATATTTCACACCCCTTTCACGAATGTGGGGTACTGACGGCAAAACGCGGATTTTATACGCTAAGACATCTCATCTTTGCTACTGTAAAAAAACAACTAGCCCCTCGTATGAGGTGCTAGTTGACATAAAATTCGTTATTGGAAGTTATCGTATTTAATTTATTCAATATTTATTATCGCTGTACAAGTAAATAACGTTAATTCATTGACCTTGCTATTTCTAGCATTTTCCCCCTTGGTAATCTTGTGCTATGCATTTCTACATATGTTCCAGCTTGTGTCCAACAGAGTAAACCACCTGTAATGAGTTCTCCATTCTTATCCAGTATTCCACTATTTCCCCATGCTGAAAAATAACCTTTATTTCCGTTAATCACAATTTGATCAGCATGAGGGAAGTTTTTATCGGATAATGGAATTCCTCTATGAAAGGAAATAGCAACCATCAGCTTTGTATCTTTGCTATCCATATAATGTAGACTTATCCAAGGGGATGTTTTTGTATCTAATGTCCAATCATCTGGAATCTTTTTTGGAGATAAAATAGTGAAATCAACTTTTTTCTGTATCTCTGGAATAGTGGTGCTGTTGTGATTATACTTAATTTCTTTAGCCATGATTGTCATGGGGTAACTAATTAAAAGTATTAAGGCAATGAATAAACGAAATGGAACTATCAATTTATCACCTCGATTCTAATTTAATTTTCTGACAGATAGTATTTCCAAACCATCATTTTTTATTAAATAACCTGTCTCTATTGTTTAACAAAGAATCATGTATATTCCATACACATTCAGTTAACATAACGTCCCATTATCAGTAGTAACCAAATCCCAGAAATTCATTCATACCAAGAGTTTTCTAGCTTTCCGTTCCCTTTCTGTATGCAAGATTTCATACATTCCTGTGACAACAGCATTTGGCAGTTCAAACCGTTCTCGTAGCCTGCATGAAATCCTGCATATTCTTAGCGTATAAAATCCGCGGTTTGCCGTCAGTACCCGAATGTAAACTAATCTATGAAAGTTTACATTCGTATTGCTGGTTTTATTGGTCCTATCTCGTTTTCCATTAAAAACAAGAAAAAATCAAAAAAGTATACATTCAAAACCCTAATAATAAAGGGTTTATTCCCATAAAAAATACGCCTGGATATTAAGCTCCAAACGCATCCGGAATATTTGTTAGGATTGCTACTGCGTCCATCTCTTGAATTACAGCATCATCATCAAAATGAATTACATAGAATCGTTTGTCTTCCATTACTGCAGCTTTACCTTCTGTTGTTTTACGAACACGAGTCTCATAAGTGTTAACTGCAATAAAGTTACGTGGATCTGCAAGAATGATAATATCATCTGAAAATGATGGAACCTCTGCAATTCCATATCCCATTGGTTTATTAACTTGATCTCCTGCTCCAAGTAATGCAGCATCGCCAGCGCCTGTCGGACGGTTTGTTAAATATTCAATCCATTTTTCTCTACGGTTTGGCGACATAATCCAACGTAGGTTACTATTCTTATATTTATTTGGCATTACACCAGATAACGCAAAGAAAGAACCTTTACTAAATCCGTTAGCTGTTGCAGCTTCTCCTGTCCCAGTTACTAGTTTAGAGTGGTCAACAATATGAGATTCTTTTGATTTTAAAATTTTCTTTAACCAACCATCATTAATTGATAAAAATTGATCAGATGATTCAGAGTCACCATTCCAATGTAGATCCTCTAAATCAATACCCGTTTGAGTTGCCATAAGAGTCATTACGGTATCCTCAAAACCTTCTCCCTCAATGTTTTCACGGAGAGTTTCTTCATTAATTTCCCAAGGTAGGCGAATCGCTTTTGTATTATAAGGAATGTTGGATGTTTTAACACCTGCACGGTATTCATCATCTTTACCCTCTGTTTTCTTACGAAGAATACGGCCGCCAATACCGACTTTATCAATCACACCTTGTTTTGCTTTACGCATTTCTTTTCGATGTAATTGAGAGAATGGTGTTGCGTCAAATGCCATTCTAAAGAATTCTTTACTTTGCTCCGGATTTAATAATCCTGAAGAAATCGATCCAGTTGAAATAGCACCTTTTGAAATTCGTTGCATATGTGCTAATAATTCTGCGTTAGTCATTGTCATAGTTATATCCTCCTCTTATTTTAGGTCAAGGCCTGCAAAAACTGATTTTTTAATTGGTTGTTGCCCAGGTACTGGCTCACCATCAGGGTCTAGCGATTTACGAATAGAAGCAGCATTTTCGATATTCTCTAGACGTTCAGCAAATGGCGCTAATGCTTTCTGGATAACTGCTGCAACTTTCTCTTCATCTGTTTGCTCTTCTGGTGTTGGTTCTACTTCCTCACCATTTACTTGTTTTTCAATCTTATCTAGCTTAGTAGCTAGTGGTTCTACTGCTTGTTTAACAATCTCTGCAATGTCATCTACCTTCATTTCTTCTTCCTCCTCTGGTGAAGCTGATTCTTTTATTTCGCTAATTAAAGCTAATGCTTCATCTAATTTTGCATGATTCTTTTGGGATAATACTTTCCCAGCTTTTTTAATACTTTCTAAAACAATGCTTTCTGCTTGTGTACTATCTTCTGATTTCGCAATGGTATAACCGCCTTTAATAGAAGAAAGTATGTCCTTCATATCATCAAGAGCAGCTGCCATACGGTCGATATCGGGATTACTTTCCCAAATCTCCCAATAGAACACATCTTCAAATAAATTAAAAACAGCCCGTAAATCACGCTTTTGTTTTTCATCAATAAAGCGGTCTTTTACTTCGCCTTTTTTAATTTCGTGTTTTTCACCTTTGACGAAATCTAGCATTTTTCGAATAAGACTTTTATCTTCATGAGTAAAATCATCGGACTTAGCGATTTCTACACGTTCAGCAAATCCACCCATTGAAAATCCTGTAATATCGCCTTTCTTCACTTGTTCCCATGTTTCTTCATCATCAACACGGACTGTCATAAGCCATGTACCAGCCGTTACTTCTTGATCGCCAACCATCATATCGCTTTTAGCAATCCAGTTTTCAACGACAGTACCTTTACCTGCTATTTCATCGTGCTGCTTATCGATATGTTGGTAATTTTCCATAAAGGTATATGCAGCCTTTTCGATTTCTTCTGCAGTCATCATGTCATCGTGACTATCCGCTACTAGTGGTTCATAAACAACGCCTGTAATAAGCTGCTTCTCTTCCTCTGTTTTAAGGATTGGTATCTGTTTAGATATATTAGGTTGTTTAGCAGATTCACTTTTCATAATGGCGAATTGACGACCATTAGCGCCCTTGGTAACCAAAGAAATATAACTAATATTGGCGTTTTTTAGTTCGTATCCCATCGTTTTACCTCCTTCCCTATAAATATTGGGGTTCCACTGTCAAAACGCATAGCAGCCAATTTAAAGCCGTATACGTTTTGACGATGAAACCCCAATTAAATAGGTGTATTTGCTATTCTTCTGAAATCATAGTGCAGCGGCAATGTGGATGGGCTGGCGGACACATCTTTCCATTGCTAAATAGATCATCAATATCTACCGTTTCTCCATGTAAACCACCACATTCTTTACAAACACGCTCATCGTTTCCTGTAAGCCATGTTTTCTTGTTTCTATTTGCGCCCTTATAAGCAATTAAATTGCCGTAATTCATTGCGTATGTTGCTTCTGTGCGTGCAATCATCATTGCTCTATAGTTACTTGCTTCTGACATTACATCTGCAATAGAAACACTTAATGCATCGACGCCCATTCCCTCACTAAGATTCTTTAACATCGTTTCTCTTAATCTATCTTTAGTAGTTTCATGGATTCCCTTTGCTAATTCGAATGCATAAGCAGCAACCCATTTTGCAGCGACGTCGCCAATTGGATCTAATACCATCCAGGTTAACCCATTAGAAGCTATGGTACTTTGTACAAACTCTGTAACATCATCCTGTAGTGTGTCCGTGACTTCATCAACAAACATTTGACGTTCTTCATCCCAATCCACACTATCCAGGAATTCATCTACTTCTGCTTCATCAATTACAGGAACAAATTCTTCATCTGCTTTATTAATACGAATTACGGGAAGCAGGTTTAAGAGCCTTTTTCCCTGCTCGGAAAAAAATCAGCTACCTTCTTTTGCATAACTTTTTCTACTTTTTCATGCTTTTCCCTAAATGCATTAATAGCAATTATGTTCTCTTGCTCATTATCTGCAGATTTAGCAATTGGTTCAGGTGGGGTAGATTCAGTTGTATCATTAATGAATTTATCCCCCCCTGGTACAGGTTCATAACCTACTACTTTACGTGACTCATTCAACATTAATATTCCACCATCATAACTGTCTTTCGCATACTTCAAATCTGCTTCACGATCATCCGTATCGATTTCATTTAATTTGAAATGCCAATCTAGGCCGCCTAGTATTTCAGCGAATACACAGAACAATTGATTATTCAATCGATGTTCTAAGATTTCTTGACCAGGCTCTATAATAGAGCGTTTGTACATCTCGTTCATTTCTTTAGCGGTTGTTTGTCCCAATGAACCTGTCATAGCCCAACCGATACGATAAGGCGGTACACGATGAGCCACACATATCTCCATTGCACTATCCTGCTTATACAAACGGAAACTGCCTTCTTTTACATCAGGACTGACTTTTTCCAATCTAGCTTTTGCTCCTGGTGGAACAGGAACTACGGCCAACTTATGATGTTCACCCTTAGTTTCTGCAGAGAAAAACGCTTTTAGTTCGTTTTCTGTTCCCTCATCTATTTCATCGACTCCCTCAAGGAATAGCAAAGCATCTGGAATAGTCTTGCCTGAAAAAAAGTTTATATTGTAATCTCTTACCGCTTGAGAGCCAACTATTGAACCTATAGAACTAACGTAATTAGGTATCCCATAATAAGAAGAGCGAGAACCGAATTTACGAATAACAATTACTTCTCCAGCTTTTTCTGTTCCGTTTTCTGCAATATCCTCTGCATTTAATGTCCTACCATCAACAAGACGAAAATCATCCGGATAACCAAACTTTTTAAACCAACGTTCTTTGTTATTTACAATTTGAGCAAAGCGTACTTTATCTTTATGAGCACGAACTGTATGAGCTGGAATGTGGTATAGTTCTGACGGTTCATCTTTGTTATTACGAACAACTTCAATAATGCCCCATCCGACTGTTTCATAATCATCCCATACGGCCCTTATGATCTCTGAGCTTGTCATTTCCGGATTACAATTCCGCATAAAGTCTTTTAACCTTTTATATTGCTCCTGGCTCGCTGCTTCTTTTACTTCTTCAAAAGGAGCAAAGTCAAAACCAACACCAGCAATATCATCAACTTTAGCGCTAATACAAGCAGAATGAATAGGATTGCTTTCCTTTATATCAAGCAGCACTTTCATATCATACGGAGGTTTAATCAATCCCTTATCACCATATATTTGTGCAAATGGGTCAACTGCCATTTGTTTGCTGTTGTCTTCCTTATTCTTTGGATCATCTGCTGCTTTATTAATACCAAATACTTTTACATTCTTAATTGTTTTCTTATCGCTCATATCGTTTGTATGTCCTCCTTTCTTCTATTGTAGGAGCTGTACAAATAACTTTTGGATTCGGCCTACAGCAGAGGAACCAAATAACAACAACTGACTCAAGACCTGTTTTACCAACACCTTGACCAGAACGCACAGAAACCTTTGGACTTTGTGCCAAATCCATAAGAACTTTTCTCTGCCATTCATCCGGATAAAAACCAAGCATATCCTCGGCAAACGCAACTGGATCATCCCAATAAACATCGATGATCTCCATAAATTCAGTAAAAGCTGTATTACTCATTAGCTTCAGCTTCCTTTTGCTTGCGTCTGCGTTCTGCTATCTTCATAAGCGACTCTTTCCAGTCCTCTGTATTCTGATTGGTTTCACCATCAATTTTAATAGCTGCGATTTCTTTCTTGAGTTTCTCAATACGTAGTTTTTGTTCCTCTGTATTGGCTAACCTATCGTATTTTTCAATAAGATTAACTAATGTTGTCATCGCTTTAGATTGAGCATTTAAAAAACTAGCCTGCTTATCCCAAGCGAATTGAATTTCCCATTCTTCCTCAAAACCGCTTTCGGTAAGTTTATTTTTCCGCAGTTCTTTTGTCATGTCTTCGTTATCTCTAACGAACATAATACGTTGAGCATGAATGATTTGAGTGTACTGCAGCATAATACTTTCCCATATGATTGCTAAAGGATCATTATTAATGGCTTCTATTAATTCTTCTTTTAAATCAAATATTTCTTGTGGTAAATACTTTCTATATAAACCATGAGTAGCAGCATTACCATTACGTAGCGGAGCAGAACCACCAGAATTACCAGCAGCATTTCTATTGCCCTTTTTGGCTCCACCACGATTGTTTACAGCATTCTTATTACCTTTGGGTGCTCCTGGTTTCTTTTTGGAGTACTCCGCATCTTTCTTTGGAGTACTCCGTTCATTTATATGGAGTACTCCATTTAATTGCTGTATCCATTTATCTTTTGTTTTCCAACCTCCTACCGTTTTCTCATTAACAGTTCGTTCGGATGTAGATAATAATTCAGCAATTTTTCGATTAGTAATATCGCCATTATGTTCTTTAAACATTTCATACGCTTTGTTACGGTCTGGACTTCGTTGTCTGGCCATAATTACATAACACCTGCCCCCTTATCCAATTGTTTGCACTTCCTTCTCTAAACACTCAATGCATATATGAGCATTATCCGTATTTGCTTCACGGAGATATGTTTTATCAAAATGAGTAATAGTTAATGGCATTTTTAATGTCCACATGCACGGCTCATTACAAACAGAGCATGTAGGAACGTTTATAGTTTCTTCTTCCATTTACACCACCTCACGCTAATTGCTTTACAAAATAAAAAAGCAGCGGATGCGCTACTTTAATTTTTTCATATTATTAACACTCTAAAAACTACCTGAAGCATTATCAAATAAGATTTTAAGTGTATTTTTATATTCCGAAATATCTTGTGGATTTGAAACAATAATTTTTGGGAAGATCATATCATTTTCACGGTAAACTTCTCCATAAGGGTCATACCTATACATTCCAAATATTCTCCCTTTAACATCAATTAGAGCAGTAAATACATAATACGGTCCATTAAGCCCTAACAGTTCAACATTGCGAAGAGCGTTTCCAAGAGCTTCTTCCGCCTTCGATATAATTAGCGACCCTTCAATAAGTTCAGCGTCTGTGTTGTCTTTTAAATGACGGTTTAAATAAAGCTTGTCAACAATTTCCGTAATACCTTGCCGATTAATATGATGATAAGATTTCCTAGCAACTCCAGCTACACCATTGAAATTAATCTTTTGTTGATGAAAAGAACTGAATAGAGGTTTCAATTCAAATTTTCCACAGCTTAAATCAGTTACAAAGAAGGAATCTACAAATGATTGAATCGGCATAATATGCATGACAATTGCTGCACCATCTTCCGTTTCCCAGTATCCGTCATCTCGTTTTATTTTCATTAATCGTTCAAAATGGTATGACTCCATTTCGCTTTCAACGCCTTTAGAAGCAGTAAAACGTTGCTTAATTTCTGTGTAATCTAATTCATAATTCCCAGCAGAGTTTCTAGCAACAAATTTTGCTTTATTTGCAATATGCGGCCCATTGTACGACTTTGGCACATGGATATGTAATATAAAACGCTCACCAATAGGATAGAAGTTTATTCCGATATTCGACAACTGCGGTTCTATAGAAGTACGTAGAAAACTTTCTATACTTAATCGAAGTGCATCTTTGTCTAAAACTTCTATTCCTAAAATTTCATTAATAGCGCCTTTCTCTTCAGAAACACCTATAATTAAATCTCCGCCTTCAGTATTCGCAAAACTTGTTACATCTTTTGCAAATTCTCTCTTTACATCTCTATTTTCGAATTTTAGTTGTTCTTTGTAATCAATTCGTTTACCTTCTTCTACACCATCTTCTTTTAGCTTTATAATATCTTCTAATGTAATTTCAGCGAATGGTTTATATATCATTAACCTTCCTCCCTTTCATAAATATAAGGATAGTTATAAAGTTTCCTATAACACTTCTAAGTTAAAATTATAACAAACTCAAAAATATGATGTTAGCTTTTATCCGAATAAGGTTTATTATGATGGATAATACGCACATTCGTTAAAATATTGGTGGTACACCTTTATAAACTGAAGTCTTCTAGTGATTTATCAATCTCATCCTGTTGAATTCCTATATAACGCAATGTGATCGATGGAGCAGAATGATTAAAGATTGTTTGTAGCATTACTACATCTTTTGTCTTTTGGTAATAATGGTATCCAAAAGTTTTTCTAAGAGTGTGCGTTCCGATTTCATCAAGCCCTACTTTTTCAGCAGCAGCGTTCATAATTCGATAAGCTTGAATTCTTGTGATTGGTTTCCCCGTCTTTTTAGAAGCAAATAAGCAATCCGTTTCATTCATTCCACTTACATACTCATTTATTTTTTCTCTTAACGCTGTATTGATAATGAAACGTTTCTCTTTTTTGGTTTTCTGTTCTTTAATTACAATGTGAGTTCTTTCTTTCACATCATTTACATGTAACTTTAATAAGTCACTAATTCTTAGACCTGTATTGATTCCCATTTCAAATAAAAACAAATCACGATAAGACTGGCGACGTAAAACCTCTTTCACTTCTTCTAATTTTTTCTTATCTCGAATTGGTTGCACAAACTTCATTCCTTACCCCTCCATACGTTATGTTACATTAGATGTATCTTTATTATACAATATGTTACATAAAATATGGTGGTTATTTTTAAAAATATAAAGAAACGTTGATATAACGGCATTTCTATTCATAAATCTAATGTAACAAAATATATGATGTGTTACATTAGATAGTTTTTGAACCTTCTTTACAATATTTGGTTTGTGTTGAGTTTGTTTTGTTTGTAAACGGCCATTCTTTTTTAGTTCTTACAGTAGCTGGTATCGAAATTGCTAGATTAGAGATTTCTCTTCAAGTAGCATTAGCTCTAAGAGTACTTGGAATACCGATTTGTGATTAATTAGCATATCAAAAGAAAAGCACCCGAATGGATGCTCTGATATCAATTATTTATTTGTATTTCAATTACGGTAAATGAAGTTTTCTCCTTCTTCCAATCACCTAATATTGCTGCATCAATTTGTTTGCACATTATTAAGTAACTGGAAGAAGAGCAAAAGCTCTCCTTAATAACGGTATCATTCAACCACTACCATCTGCTGGTTTCGGATTTTATGTGCCGTCATTACGAACCGTTTAGAATTTTAAAAACAACATAGTGAGTTGTGTTTTCCGCCACTTCCCACAATACAAATATAACACGTTAATTCCAAAATAACCGACACATTTCCTGCCAAAAAGCGGTCACGACTCTGCCAACGTTTTCATAGTTCAAATTTTTCCACTGCATCTGTTAATTCCACTGGTACACCAAATATACTTTTTTTCATTTCTGTCATTTTCTTTTTAATAATCCACTGTGGATAATTCAATTCTTCTAAAATACTTCTAAAATAAGTTGGATTTAGCTTTAACACATCAGGATTTTTTCCAGTATTCCTTTTGTATCTAATTATTGCTTCTAATAGTTCTTCATTTAACATGAATCACAATTACCTCCCCCTTACATTTTATATTTATGTATATACACCATTCAATTCCTTGATACTACCACTTACCCATATCTTATATTGTGTGTAACTGCCCCCTTCGCTGAATCGCTTGGTATCATTGATTTCATTTAACTTTCTCTTTTGAGTTACACAACACAATAAAAATGAGTAACATTGCATAAAAGCAGAGACTAAACATATTTATTTCCCTAGTTGAATATTTTATTGTAAAGGCAATCTTAATTATATGGAGGAATCCACGTGGGATACTTTATTACTGTAGAACCGGGTGTAAGAATATATGTCGAAGATGTAAATCCACAGGGTAATAAAACAATTTTATTTATACATGGATGGCCTTTAAACCATAAACAATTTGAATATCAGTTCAATATTCTTCCTGCGATGGGATATCGATGTATAGGCATTGACTGGAGAGGCTATGGTAATTCCGATAGACCATTCAATGGTTACAATTTTGACAGATTAGCAGATGATATACATGTAGTAATAGAGGCGTTGCAGTTAAAAGGGGTTACATTAGCAGGACACTCCACTGGAGGAGCTATTTCAATTCGTTATATGGCTAGGCATGAAGGAATTGGAGTATCTAAACTAGTCCTTATAGACGCTGCATCTCCAACTAGTGTTGAAAAAGAAATAGCAAATAAGTTCATTACTGAAACACTAAATGATCGCCCTAAAATGCTAGAGGGTGTAACGGACCTATTTTTCTTTCAGAAAATTACTAAACCATTCTCAGAATGGTTCTTTCAGCTAGGATTACAGGCCGCTAGTTGGTCAACTGCTGCAATCATGACAACATTAAGAGATGAAAATGTCTACAATGACCTTAGCAAAATACTTGTACCTACGTTAATTATTCATGGTATTCATGATAAAATAGTTCCATTTATCAAAGGTCAAGAAACAAAAAATTTAATAGCAAATTCTCAACTTGTACCATTTCAATTCAGTGGTCATGGACCATTTTGGGAAGAACGTGATAAATTTAACCAACTATTAATACAATTTATTGGCTAATAAAACACTTTTGATAATTAGTAATTTAGTTGAATAACGAGATAGACAAGTGGTGAGAGCCCAGAAAATAAAAAGCAATGATTAGATTTTAAATCTAGTCATTGCTTTATCCATTGCATCTTGGTTTACTCCTATATATCGTAACGTTACTCGTTCACTTGAATGATTGAATATCTCCATCAGCAAGGCTATATTTTTTGTCTGCATGTACATATGATATCCGAATGTCTTACGTAGTGTATGCGTTCCAATCTCGTCTAATCCAAACTCAGCTGCTGTGGTACTAAGTATTTTATATGCCATACTTCTTCCAATTGGTCGATTCTTTCCTTGTCTGCTCTTGATTAGATACTCATGATCTTCCCTCTCTTCGATGTACCATTTCAATTCTCTTCTTAATGCTGCAGTAATCTGAATTCGTTTTTGCTTACCTGTCTTCATTTCACGCATTGAGATATGACTTCCCTTTAAATCTCCAGCCTTTAGTTTTAGAATGTCACTAATACGTAGACCTGTATTAATTCCCATTACAAACAAGATATAATTACGCTCACTCTTTTCTTTTAAATACTCTTTGATTTGTTGTATTTGCTCTGGATTACGTATCGGTTGAACAAAATTCATTATTCATTACCTCCAGTCTCTTCTGTCTCGTAAATTTCTAATCCAAGTGCAAAAGCAAGTTTATAAAACGCTTTAGACTTCCAACGTCGATAAGTACGTTCTGACATTCCGATTTCGTTATAAACCATGTAATCACACATATCCTCTTCTTCTAAATAACGTTTACAAATAATATCCCTTTGGATAGTTCCTGCGCGTCCGTTTCCTAATCGATTTAAAAACTGATCAATACGTAATGACATCCCTTCAAGCCATTCTTCTCGTTTACTTTGTTGAATATTTGCTATGGCAACATCTTCTAACGGCTTACCAACTGCATGTGTAGGGCCGTGTTCGCGCATTTCATAAGAAGGAGTGACTTTCATTTCTTTACGCATCATCCCAAATTGTCTATGTATACGTACACTTTCCAACACGCCTTCTAATTCCTCTTGTGTTGCCGTTCTATCGATTTTTGGTAAGAAAGATAATTGTTTAGTCATGTAAGACCACTCCTTTTTATTTTTAAATTACTTTTGTCTTAACGTTCCACGTCTACGTTCATAACAAGGTCTATGCTTCCCCATTAAATCCTCAATTTCACGAGTACTTAATTTCTCTTTTTGTTTTTTTTGTTTTTTTTGTTTTTTTTGTTTTTTTTGTTTTTCTTCTTTCCTTGTTTGGATTGCTTTTTCCATTCATGTAATTGATCTTTTAATACCTTCATTCCCCACATCCCCTTTCAAAAATAAAGAGGACACCATTTCTTAAAACAGCTTTATTGCTGCTCTAAAAATTGGTATCCTCTAGTTTTCTAGCCGGACTGTATTCTGTTTTCATTTATTTAATAATACCAGCCTGCACAAAGATGTTTCTCCAAGCTTTGTTAACTTGGTATTTATCAACGGATATCGCACGACGAACGATAGCTTTTCTTATTTTCTTTTTCTTTGCATTTGCCATTCCTCTCATCCCTTTCATGCAAACGTCTCTCATTTCCATTTTGGAGCGTTTTACTCCTTTTGATACCTATTACATTCAAAAACAGTCTAAACGTGAATTGTACCTATTTTATAAATTCCTTTTCCCCACAAAAGGATTATTTTATTATGTTTTCTAACAAACTTCATTTCAAAATTTTCAGATCCAGATGAACCTCTAGACGCATACACCATATACTAATTTAAATACTTTCTAGGAAAGCAGGTGAAAACTATGCCATCTGTTGTTGGAAATCTGGTTGTACAAAATAGTAACGGTTCTTTCAATTTAGGTGATTTTTATAACGTTTCTCCAAAGGAAAATACAAAAGCTTATAATGGTTCAGGATCATCTAATGTTGCTTTTATTGCCAATAATTTTAGCGGTGTTAGTGCAACAAACACATACGATTCTGATGTTGCAGATCAAAACCAAGTTGGAACAGTCTAAAAGTATTCATTTCCTTCTACCTCCCTGAATAAATTCCTAAATATTGTTTATGCTATTGATACAATCAATTATTGAACTTCCTAATTTAATTCTTTAGTGAATAAAATTCTAAGTGTTTTCCGATACTATAAGAGAATTTAAAACAAACTTTTAAATTCTTCCCACTCTAGCTCTCTTGGTCGAGAGTTGAGCAGTTAGCTTTTACTAACTGCTCTTTTTTAGTTTGTCCGAATAAAATTCTAAATTCTGTCCAATACTATAAATAGGCTGATACAGCTTGAATTCACAGTGACCTCTGTAATTTTCTTTTTCCCTTTCTCCGAGGGCTTAGCAGTTAGCTTTTGCTAACTGCTTTTTTGTTCTTATTCTTCTACTTATTACATACATTTTTAACGTGTTCATTTTGTTCACTGAGTTACCTCTTATCTGTAGAGCAACCTAAATGGTTGCTCTATTTCAATTTCTTCTTCACTACAAAATGAAATTTTTATACCAATCCTCATCAAGTGTTACAGCAATTACGTCGCCTCTTGTCTTCTTCTTTTAGCCAATTCATTTTAATATAGCTATATCCTATAACTTACCTTCTAATAAATTTATTTTAGAAGATTAAAAACACATGTTTATTGCCCATTCCTCAAACAACCCATACCCGCATAAATTATTAAGTATCTAAAATCCATAATTAATAATTATTTTGATCAAAAGAGAGGAGTGTTAATATGGACATCAACAATCAACAATCTTATACCCCTATTGATTATTATCGAGAGCCTCAGCAAGCCTTATATCCACAATCACATAACCTTCAACAACAAACTCTTACTATAATAACTCCAGCTGTTAGTCATGGGTTACAAGAAGCTCAGCACCTTGGCTATCGACATGCATTAACAGAAGCTGTTGCCATAGGATACTTGATGGGAAGAGGTTACAATTATAATGCTGCTTGGAAAACCGTTGAGTCTTGGTGGAGACCGCCAGGGACTCCACTTCCTACGCCGTACTAAAGTTATTAATAAAGCCTTTCCTTTGAAGAGCACTTATATATATGGTGCTCTTTTTGGTATGGAATGTGAAATAGAGGCTTGCTCTTAAAACCTTTTATGTAATTTTTATAGGTTTTTTCCTTACACCCGTGTGTCTGTTTACTCATAAGTTGTTAAAGTATAAATATAAATTGGTAGTTAATTTATAAGGGAGGTGTAAAAATGAGTAAATTTAAAAAGAATTGTCACATACCCTTTCCATGTTCCTTTCCTTTGCCTCAAATAGGGCCTACTGGGCCTACTGGGCCTACCGGCATAACCGGAGCAACCGGACCTTCTGGTGGACCTCCGGGGCCCACTGGACCTACCGGATTGCCAGGAACTGGTGGACCTCCGGGGCCTACTGGGCCTACCGGCATAACCGGAGCAACCGGACCTTCTGGTGGACCTCCGGGGCCCACTGGACCTACCGGATTGCCAGGAACTGGTGGACCTCCGGGGCCTACTGGGCCTACCGGCATAACCGGAGCTACTGGACCTTCTGGTGGACCTCCGGGGCCCACTGGACCTACCGGATTGCCAGGAACTGGTGGACCTCCGGGGCCTACTGGGCCTACCGGCATAACCGGAGCTACTGGACCTTCTGGTGGACCTCCGGGGCCT
>NZ_JAWRYM010000235.1:0-335 GCF_046534555.1 Bacillus sp. SIMBA_074
GACCCTCCGTATTCGTGAAGGGGATCCATTGGAAATCTTTGTAGACAGAGACGGAGAAGTCATCTTAAAGAAATATTCTCCTATTAGTGAATTAGGAGATTTTGCAAGAGAATATGCAGAAGCACTTTATGATAGCCTTGGAAACCCAGTTATGATTTGTGACAGGGATACTTACATTGCAGTGGCAGGTGGCTCCAAAAAAGAATACTTAAATAAAAGCGTTAGTGAACTAGTGGAAAAAATCATGGAAGAAAGAAATCCTGTTTTGGAATCTCCGAATGGACAAATATCCTTCGTTGATTCAAATGACGAAGAGGTCCAATCATATACTGCAG
>NZ_JAWRYM010000236.1:0-334 GCF_046534555.1 Bacillus sp. SIMBA_074
CGGATTGTTGCGGCCCGTACTCGGATTGAGTTGCGCGAGCGTCGGAGGGCGGAGAAAAAGGCGGAGCGGGAGGCTATGAAGCTTGCGTATCGGCGGGCGGCGCATCCGTTGGATTTTAACGCTGAGGGTAATCTGCGGTCGGTTGAGGACCGGTTGAAGGATATCCGTGGGGGTGAGGCGGATGGACGCTGAGTCGTTCACGTATTTGAATGAGGATGACGGTTCGTTGTCGATTCTCGACACGGACGCACTGGATAGGCATGTGGCGGCGATCTTCGCGGAGATCACGATGAGCGGTCTACTGGATCATGACCGGGCTGCGGTGGCGTTGGCT
>NZ_JAWRYM010000237.1:0-334 GCF_046534555.1 Bacillus sp. SIMBA_074
TGGCATCCGCCAGGCTGCTGCCACCAAATTTATGCAACTGCTTCGTCGGCGTTCCCGCGCCAGCTGTACTGGTCATGATTACTCCCCGGCTGCGATTCGGAAGGCATTATCCAAATCGGCAATTAAATCTTCCGTATCCTCAATACCAGCAGACAAACGTACAAGACCTTCTGGTATTCCCAGTGCTTTTCTTTCTTCTACGGTGCATTCCACGTGGCTCGTTGTACGCGCAGGTCCATAAGTCGTTTCTACCGCTCCGAGGTTTGCAGCACGATTGGCGTATTTCAATTTTGGAAGAACAACGCGTACGGTATCCATGCCACCTTTAAGTGAA
>NZ_JAWRYM010000238.1:0-333 GCF_046534555.1 Bacillus sp. SIMBA_074
GAAGTATATGTTTTCTACGGATATCTAAACATAAAGCCGGCCTCCCGTGGCCGGCTTTACTTGTGCAAAAAAAACAAAGGGAAGCAGAATCTCCCCCTGAATGTTTGCTTATTGAATGTTCGATCCAGGTGGGAACTGATTTTTATATCCGGAAAATTGTTGATACGATTGGCTTAGGCTCGGAGCCTGCGCCTTTTCTAAACTATACCAGCCTTTTTCGAACATAAGGTTATAGAGCTCACGCTGCATCTCCTGATTTTCTTTCGAAACGGAGAAAATGTCTTGGAATAATGCTTGGTTACTCATTTCATGCAAGGCAACGGAAAAGGAGTT
>NZ_JAWRYM010000044.1:0-35504 GCF_046534555.1 Bacillus sp. SIMBA_074
CAATTTTCTCTCATTATACAAGAAATACCCTATAGAATAGACTTTTTTTCAGTGTCTATTCTATAGGGTACATTTTAGAGGATAGTCCTCTTTCTTTATTTCGCAAATACTCCTGAAACAATACCCATAATTTTTTGGACAACTTCTTCAATTGATAAAGAAGTTGTATCTAATTCCAATGCATCATCAGCTTTTTTCAAAGGAGAAACTTCGCGTTCTGAATCTAATTTATCACGCCTAGCAATTTCTTCTCTTAACTGCTCTAAATTAGAATCGAAACCTTTATTCATATTTTCTAAATGTCTTCTTTCCGCTCTTTCTTCTACAGAAGCAAGCATAAAGATTTTCACTTCAGCATCTGGTAGTACATGTGTACCAATATCACGGCCATCCATTACTACGCCGCCTTTTTTAGCTAATCCTTGTTGACGACGTACCATTTCTTCACGAACAAGACGATGCTTTGCTACAATAGATACACGATTCGTCACATCTGGCGTACGAATCACTTCAGAAACATCTTGTCCATTTAAAAATACAAGTTGTGTATTTTCCCCTTGCTGAAATTCAATATTTACATTTTTTACAACTTCCATTAACTTTTCTTCATTTTCAATATCCACTTTTTGTTCAAGGGCTGCATATGTAACAGTACGGTACATTGCGCCTGTATCAATGTAAACATATGAAAGTTTTTTTGCAACAACTTTTGCCACTGTACTTTTCCCAGCAGCCGCTGGACCATCTATAGCAATCGAAATTCGTTTATCCATTGTAACACCTCATTTTTCACTTATAAAACAAAACGAAAAGCAGGTATTTTCCCCCTGCTTCTTCTCATTTGCCTCACGTCATTAAATCCTCAATAATTGTAGCATAATCCATCATAGAAGAAAATGAAAACTACTTATTCACCTGTAAGATTTCCGCCTTATTTTTCGTGACGACACCTTCGTAATAAACAATTTTCGATAAATATTTCACTGAAGATTTATGTATAAAAAGCAGTTGGACGACAGAAAGAAAAATAAATTGAATCAGTAATATACGAATTATAATTTTCTCCACTTTTTTCAAAAAAACTCACACCTTCCCTCTCTACACTTACACATCTACTCTCATAAATTTCCATAAACAAAACCTAACCTAATAATCACTTACCGGAGCACACTTAAGGTAATTTATTTTATTGTCATTTTCTAAGCATACTTTTATACATTTTCATTGTCGAATTTACTCAAAACATGTTATGTTCTAAATGTATTTTTCAACTTGAAAGGGGTATAAGCATTGAAAAGAATCCTAGTTTTACACACAGGTGGAACAATTGCAATGGAGGAAGATAAAGAAACTGGGGTCGTACAACCAGGTAAAAAGAATCCTCTTTTAAAATTCATTCCTGATTTAGAAGGCGATGTTGATTTAATTGTCGAAGATGTGTTCCATCTTCCATCTCCTCACATGACTCCTAGCGAAATGCTACAATTGCAAGTCATCATTGACGAAAGAGTAAAACAAGACGATATTCACGGCGTAGTCATCACGCATGGTACCGATACATTAGAAGAGACAGCTTATTTTCTTGATTTAACAGTTCAAGCAACTATCCCAATCGTTGTGACAGGGGCAATGCGTTCTAGTAATGAATTAGGTGCCGATGGTCTATATAATTTCTTATCAGCTGTAAAAGTTGCTAGTAGTAATGAAGCTGCTGAAAAAGGCGTTCTAGTCGTATTAAATGACGAAATACATTGTGCTACAAATGTAACAAAAACGCACACAAGTAATGTCGCGACATTCCAAAGTCCACAGTACGGACCAATTGGCATGGTAACAAAACGTGGTGTTGTTTTCCATCATGCTTTAGTGCATCACGAAACATGCACAGTACGACAGATTTCTAAAAACGTTGTCGTTCTAAAAGCATACGCAGGTATGGATGATACATTATTATCAGCAATCGAAACACTACCAGTAGACGGAATTGTTATTGAAGCACTTGGACAAGGTAATTTACCTCCAAGAACACTTCCTAGTCTAGGGCGATTAATAGAAAAAGGCATTCCAATTGTATTAGTTTCACGCTGCTTTAACGGTATCGTTCAAGACGTATACTCTTATGAAGGTGGCGGAAAACAATTAAAAGATATGGGCATTGTTTTCACCTACGGTTTAAACGCTCAAAAGGCGCGAATTAAATTACTAGTCGCACTAGAAAACACAAACTCTCACGAAACAATCCAACATATGTTTATGCACGATTAAAAAAGAAGCTGTCGAAGATTTCGACAGCTTCTTTTTATTCTTCTCTTGATGCAATGGTTTGCGCAATCGCATCTCCATGGAATCTACCGTTCTCGATAAATATTTCATTTGCGTTATTCCCCGCAGCAATTACACCTGCAATAAAAATATTTTCAGCGTTTGTTTCCATACTACCCTCTATATAAATCGGGCGCCCTGTTTCTTCATCAATCCGAACTCCCATTTTTGTTAAGAAGCTGTGGTCTGGATGGTAACCCGTCATAGCAAATACAAAATCGTTTTGAATTGTATTTGCCTCACCATCTACTGTATACGTCAACGTATGCTCAGTAATTTCTTTTACATGCGCATGGAAATGCATTTGAATTGTCCCATTTCGTACTAACGCCTCAAATTCCGGCAAAATCCACGGCTTAATACTTGGCGAGTATTCCCCACCACGGTATAGAACTGTTACACGTGCACCCGATTTAACAAGCTCTAACGCTGCATCTATACTTGAATTTTTACCACCTATTACAACGACATCTCGATCAAAATAAGGGTGTCCTTCTTTGAAATAATGAGCTACTTTCTCAAGTTTCTCACCAGGTACATTCATATAATTCGGATTATCATAATATCCAGTTGCGACAACAATGTATTTCGCAACATATATTTCTTTGTTTCCGTCACGCTTCGTCGTTTCAACTTTAAAAACATCACCATCTTTTTGAACTTGTTCCACTCGTTCAAATGCATTTACACGTATAGATTTACGCTTTACTACTTCACGATAATACGCAAGCGCCTGATTACGAAATGGCTTACGATTTTCTGTAATAAAAGCAACTTCACCAATTTCTAATTTTTCACTAGAGGAGAAAAATGTTTGATGAGTTGGATAATTATAAATTGCATTTACAATGCTTCCTTTTTCGATTACTAACGGATTTAACCCCACTTTTTGCAACGAAATCGCCGCTGCTAATCCGCATGGACCGCCTCCGATAATAATAACTGTTTCTTTTTGCATACTTAGTTCACTCCTAGTCTTCTACCTCTGCTCTATTTATATAAACAAGAAAAAACCTACTTACAGCAGTAGGCATCTATCTTTATTGTATTCATTTTTCATATATTTGTCATCTAAACGAAACATACATCCGATAGACATCTGCTAAAAACTGCTGAAATTTAATTCCTTGTTGCCCTAATACATTCTCAGGATCGATTTTCCGAGTAGGATCCAACGTTTTGTGTGACACAATAGCCTTTTTAGGATTTAAACCGAAATTTTGACATAAATAAGCGTGATACCACGTAAAACGAGTATACGCCTCCCAAAAGTTTACGTCGCCACCATAGCAAAGTTCAACCCCAATTGCAGCCTTATTCGCATCATAACCGAATAACTCATTATCCGTTGGCACATTGTATCGAACATGGTACGCAACTTCATTTATAGGAACAATTTCTAATATTGTTTTATCATCAATAAATGTATGCGCTGAAGCTTTCGGTTGTATTTCATTAAAGTAATCCCGATTTCCTATCGCATTGCTACCAGGGTTCCCCGTGTCATGACTTACAATAAATCTTACTTTTGAAAGAGGAATTCCTGGTCGTGAATTTCCATACCCAATATAGTTACGCTCTATAGGGAACATCGCCATTACTACCAACTCCCGCTCTAAAAAATTACCTTACTTCCTTATATATGTATTCGGTGGCAATGTCCTTATGGCATATTTCTTATGCGAAGAGAACATCGAAAATATTTGATGTGAATACCATAAATAATACAATACTTACAGCCACTCCGTAAAAACCGTAAAACCAAATACAATCCTCTTTCGTATCTAAACCGAAAAATTTATTTACCGATTGTAATAATGTGCCACGCTTGCTTTGTTTGTTTCGTAATACTTCCACTCGTTCTACAACATCTGCTGGCATCATAAATCTTTGGTCTACTGTCATTTTCATCATTTATCTCTCCTTAAAATCATTTCCGTTTTGCTTATCTAAGGAAAGTATAGCACGTTTGTTCGTGTAGAACAAGCGTTCTTTTTATTTTTTATTCTATTTTTCACCAAACCAAGTAATAATTGTGAATATAAACGCGATAATTGGTCCAACTACAACTGCACCAAATATTAAAAATAATAATCCTTCGCCGAACACCCGAACGACACTTGTTTTTCGGGCTCTCTTAGCTCTTGCAAGTTCACCCTCTAACACCTTAACCTTTTCTTCTAATTGGTCTACTCGTTCCATTATTTCATTCCCCATATACAACACCTCATTTAATACTTCAACAAAAAAACGTGATTCCCTCGAAAGGAAATCACGTTTTCTCAAAACATTATATATTATACCCAACCTCTGAAGCGACTAGCCTCAGCCATTTTACGAACACCAATCATGTATGCAGCTAAGCGCATGTTCACTTTACGAACTTGTGATGTTTCATAAATTGAATCGAATGATTTTACCATTACTTTTTCTAAACGTTGTTCTACTTCTTCTTCAGTCCAGTAGTAACCTTGGTTATTTTGTACCCACTCAAAGTAAGATACCGTAACGCCACCAGCACTTGCTAATACGTCTGGAACAAGTAAGATACCACGATCTGTTAAGATTTTTGTTGCTTCTAATGTAGTTGGACCATTTGCAGCTTCAACCACAATTTTCGCTTTAATCTTATCAGCATTTTCTTCTGTAATTTGGTTCTCAATTGCAGCAGGAACTAAAATGTCGCAATCAAGTTCTAACAGTTCTGTATTTGAAATTGTATTATTAAATAGTTTTGTTACAGTACCAAAGCTATCGCGACGATCTAGTAAGTAGTCAATATCTAATCCATTCGGATCATGTAATGCACCGTAAGCATCTGAAATTGCAATTACTTTCGCGCCTGCATCATGCATAAATTTAGCTAAGAAGCTACCCGCATTACCAAATCCTTGAACAACAACGCGTGCACCTTTAATATCAATGTCACGTTTTTTCGCAGCTTCACGAATACAAATTGTTACACCTTTTGCAGTCGCTGTTTCACGTCCGTGTGATCCACCTAATACAAGTGGTTTACCTGTAATAAATCCTGGTGAATTAAATTCATCGATACGGCTATACTCATCCATCATCCATGCCATAATTTGTGAATTTGTAAATACATCTGGAGCCGGAATATCTTTTGTCGGACCAACAATTTGGCTAATTGCTCGTACATAACCGCGGCTTAATCTTTCTAATTCACGGAAAGACATCTCACGTGGGTCACAAATGATTCCACCTTTACCTCCACCATATGGTAAATCAACAATACCACATTTTAAACTCATCCAAATAGAAAGTGCTTTCACTTCATTTTCTGTTACGTTTGGATGGAAGCGAATTCCACCTTTCGTTGGACCAACAGCATCATTATGTTGTGCACGATATCCTGTAAATATTTTAACAGTCCCGTCATCCATACGAACTGGAATTTTCACTGTCATCATACGAATTGGTTCTTTCAATAATTCATATACTTCGTTTGGATAACCCAATTTTTCTAATGCTTCATTAATTACAATTTGTGTTGAATTTAACAATTCAAAATGTTGTTCCCCTTGTTGTTGTGTTTTCGTTTGAGTTCCCTTTTCGGCTACCATAGTAAGTAAACCCCCTGTAATTTCACTTGTTTAGTAAACCTTCATTGCCTAGTATACACCGTTAAATTTGGAATGCAATAGAAAACGCTAACAAATATATACAAACTATTTTGTATTGCAAGCGTTTTCACTATTATTATAGTCCTTTTATTGCTTTTAGAAAAGTAAAATACTTAAATATTTAAATGTTTTTTATTTTCATCAAAATACATTCGATAAAACCATTATTTCATCAAGAAATACTGATTACATTTTAACATACAGATCGGCTAGTCTTGTTACCTACACTTCGTTTTATAGATTTTAGATTTTCAGCTGAATAAAAATAAAACCTCAAGCTACGTTACATTAGCTGAGGTTTTGTTTTTTCACAAAGTAATTGTATATTTGTTCAATCGCTTGAGAATCCATTAATTCTTTACCATATTCCATTACGCGGTAAATTGTTGCTGTTGACGGATTACCGTACTCCGCTAAAATAGCTATAAAATCCGCCTTCAATAATTGAAATTGCTCTTCTTCTTCTATCCAAAGATAAAAACGATCATCCCACATATACAACTTCCCATCAGTTACACCAAGGTTATATAAGCGATTTGACAAATTGATTACATCATCTAATGTAGCAAACTCGTAAAGTATATGTTCACTTTCATCAAGAGTCACTTGCATTTCAATAAACTCGTCACGGAACTCATCTTCTGTGTCCACTTCGTGATTTTCTTTTGTTACAATTACAACCATACCTTGAGCTTGTAGAGAAAATACTTCAACAGCAATCGGTCCATCCGCTTCAAACCCTAATTCTGTATTTGCTTCTTGCATCATATCACGGAATAGTTGCTGTACTTTCGGTGCATTTCTCCACAAATCTTCTTTCGTTAATCCTCGTTCAGATAAATCATCAAATGTTAGGAAAATTTTAATCTTATTATAATTTAAACGTTCCAGTCTCATCTCATACCCTCCCTACGTAACCATTGCATCTAATTTTTATTATATGAAATAGAAAATAGATGGTTCTTTTCGAACGACTATTCCGGCATCTTTAACCATCCATCCCATTCTTCTTTCGTGTTACCAATTAGGATATTTTGAAGATTTAATTGATCTCCAATGCCTTTTCTTCCTATAAAACCACCAGAGATGTTTTCATTTTTTTCTTGCAACAAGTCAATAAATTCTACTGCCTCTTCAAGTTCTCGTTCATCATCAAAAGATATAAACAAATATTTAGGTTGTAATTGTTCAATAGCTAGTAAAATACCTTCTTCATCTAAACTTGTCCCCATATACATTGTTTGATATCCTTTTAGTCGTAAATACGTCGCGAAAATAAATCCTTTTAATATATTATTTTCTAAAACGAAAACTTTGTTAACGGAAGAATACACCGACGCATTATGATAGATCATCCCTAAACGTGTTTGTAAGAATGATACAACATATTTGAATTGCGACATTGTAATCTCATTATTACTTTTTAAAGTTAACAACTTGTTTGCCACTTGAAGAATGATGCTTGCAACAACCTTTTCCGTTGAATATATACTAAAAACCTCGTTTAATAATGCAGAAATTGTAATTTCATCAAATTCTAACAAAGCTTGTAGTATATCGTCCACTAAAACAACTTCTGTATCAGTAATTTTTTCTTTTTGAACGTTGTTCTGCAACCGATTCCCTTCTAATAACTGAACTGCTTGTCCAATCATCATCCCCTCAGAAACTTTGTTCATTAACCATTTCAAAATATGAATATGCTCTTCTGTATATAAACGATGCCCCGCACGATTTCTCTTTGGGGCAATAATATGATAGCGTCTTTCCCATGCGCGAAGTGTACTCGGTTGAATTCCGAGTATATTTGAGACAGCTTTTATATTATATTTTCCATTTGAATTCGGCATTATTTCCCTCCGCATAACGTAATGATATGTGTTTGGGAAGGTGCCCGAAAACGAAGAGGGAACAATGTTGTTCCATACCCATTACTAACAAAGAGAGTCGTATTAGAATGCTTATATACGCCACCCTTTAAATACTTTTCAGATGGAAACAACCGAATCTGGCCTCCATGTGTATGTCCACTTAATACGAGCGAAATTTGTTCATTACCAGACATTTTCTTTATTATATCTGGGTTGTGACTAATTAAAATGCGAAAACCTTCTTCTTTACAATCAGACAACACTAAATCTAAACGATCTCGTTCTAATCCAACATCATCGATACCGAGTAAGCAAATTTTCTCTCCTAATTCAGACTCAAATACAACTCTTGTATTATCTAATACCTTCACATTATTTTCTATTAATAAAGCATCTAATTCGTGATACTCAATTTCATAGTCATTATTTCCCCATACAAAATATACAGGGGCTATTTCTCTTAACTTTTGAATATTTAAAGCGATTTGCGATAAAGGTACTCCTTTTTCAGCTAAATCACCGCCAATAATTACGATATCTGCTTTTCCTTTCACTCGTTCAATTAGCGAACTAGAAATGATCCTTCTATGAATATCCGAAATAAAAAAAACTTTAACTTTTTGAAAACTTTCCGGAAATTCTTCGAATACTAAAGTATGTTCCAACACTGTATTACGCATCGCTTCTTTATACATTCCAAGAAGACATACAAAACCAATGCTTATGAGAGTACATAATAATATAATCCATGACATATATTTTTTACTCTCCCTCCTCGTAAAGTATAGTCCTTAATTTTATGTGGAGCTATATATCACTCATTTAGCTAGCTCTCATACTTCGTGGACTTATCTTTTATAGGAATTTTCAATTCTTGTCCTACCTTCACTTCGTCTTCTTGTAAATCATTATACTTTTTTATTATTTCTATCCCATCTTCATCTGAGAAATATTGCTTCGCTATACTTTCTAAAGTTTCTCCATCTTTCACAACATGAGTTGCTACTTTCTCAGGCTGCTTCTTTGATTCAGTCTTAGCGGAATCAAAGAAAATTACTTCAAACGCACTTTTCTCAGCATTATTACTATCACTTTTTACCTGTATATACTTATCCGTATACCATAGGATACTAATAGGTAACAATATGAACAAAAATGTTAACACTCGGACGAAAATGTGATTCATTTTAAACTTTGGTTTGTTCTCTTTATTTCTATGAATTTCACTACGCGGCGGTAAACTTTCATCTTCTTCCACTTGCTCAACTTCTAACTCCTCTTCAAAATCAGGAATTCGTTTTCTCATGTTGTTCACCACCACCTTCCATTTATTTTCTTAATTGGAGCCCCATTATAAAATCAACAAGAAAGTGTGCAAAGATTGTTATAAACAAATTTCCTGTCCACTCGAATACATAACCAAAAACAAAACTAATAAAGCAGACGAAACAAAACAAAAAAGGCTTCGTTATATACCGAATATGTAACACAGCAAAAATTAAACTCGCTATTACAATTCCGAAATGAGTCTGCACTACACCTCTAAATAAAAACTCTTCCGCAAAGCCAATAATAAACGTGATAACGAGTAAATGCATGACAGAAATCCCTTGAAACATTCTATCGTTAATGCCACCATCATCAAACCAAGATTCTGGAAACACTCGCATTGCAACATAATCTAATAACACAATACAAATCGCTAACAAGCTACCTATTAAAAGTATAGAAACCGGTTCCCATTTCCATAAACTATAAACTTCTCTTTTATCTTGAAATAATATATAGGCTAGTAAACAACCGATACCAATAATGATTAGTTGTGTTATGTAGAGATTCAGTCTTATTTCTCTCGGACTCATATCTTCAACATTATGCCTTTGAATGTTCATCATTCCTCCATCTTTCCTAGGCCGAAAAGCTTTTGTAACTCTGTTTCCCAATTATAGTCGAAAACTAACTGTTGCGCTCGTCTTTTTTTATAATCCGTTTTTGTAATACCACAGTAATCACAACAGTTTTCTATCTCTTTTTCTTTTCTATAACCGAATTGTTGTAATAAATATTCACGTCTACATCCTTGAACTTGTATCCATGACTTCATATTTTCTAGCTCACTATATTTATTACGCATTCTCACTTCCACTTCCGCTATTAATCTGTGCATTATTTCATCTGACAAGCTCTCTAGCATGAGATTTCGCTGTTGTATGATTCCAAGATGTTCGAGATGATAACGTGTAAAGCGCCAATACTGTTCATTAAATCTTGCTGCATTATAACAAATTTCTTCTACATCTTCTAATGGTAATACTTTCGTTTGAAACATTCTTTCTTGTAGTAACGAAAATAAAAATTGTATTTGCGATTTACTTGGTAATTCATCTTCAATGATTGAAATTGGCAAATCGTGATCCAATGGACTACATAATAAAATGGCTATACTCAATTCTCCATCTCTTCCCGCTCTTCCAATTTCTTGTAAATAGGAAGCTACATTTGTCGGATATTGAAAATGAATAATATATCTTGTATTCGCCTTATTTACCCCCATCCCAAAAGCACTTGTACATATTACAATTTGCAACTGGTCATTCATAAACTGTTGTTGAATTAACATACGCTCTTCATGTTCCATACCACCATGATAAAAAGCTACACCTGTAATTCCTTTTCCTCTTAAATACTCGGTTAAACGCTCTGTCCAGGCCCTACTTGAACAATAAACAATACCAGGCCCTTGCAAATACATTACATGCTCAAAAAGCGCCTCTTTTTTTTCTTCTATTGTTTCCACAAATTGCACTTCCATCGCAATATTTGGACGATCAATTGAGTACACATGCTCAGCAATATTTTTTAGATTTAAACTTTCCGCTATATCTCGCAATACATCCTTTGTCGCAGTTGCTGTTAATGCTAGTACTGTCGGAGATCCGATACTCTCAATTACTTTATCTAATTTTTTATAATCTGGCCGAAAATCATAGCCCCATTGTGAAATACAATGCGCTTCATCTACGACAAATAATGAAATATGAATTTTTTTCAATTCTCTTATTAGAAGTTCCGACTGCAACATCTCTGGCGATACGAAAACAAATTTATAAAAAGATAGCTTTTTCATTGCTTCTCTTTTTTCAATTAACGTCCGAAAACTATTCAATGCAATAACTCGATTTTTCACGACATACTTTAATTGCGTAACTTGGTCTTCCATTAAAGATAATAATGGTGATACAACAAGCACCGTACCCTCTTGCAGAAGCCCCGGAAGTTGATAACACATTGACTTTCCCCTTCCAGTCGGAAGCATTGCTACAACATCTTTTCCTTCCAATAAGTCCGTAATAACTCCTTTTTGCCCCGGACGAAATTCAGAATATCCAAACCACTTATATAAATATTCCTCAAGCTTCATTTATACCCTCCATCCGTGCCAATACAAGACGTACTTCAAAATAAGAGATTTCCTCTCCAACCGCTTGCTTCAACACACGCAATTTACGTGTTTGTAATGCTTCAATTACTTTTGTTACTTTTTCCATTTTTTCTTTTTCCATAAACATTTCAATAGAAAATTCTTTTTCTCGTAAAGCAATTTCTACAAAATGGTCTTCTATCGTGGCAACCTTCAAATTCCGAATTGTTGCTATTTCTTCTAAAGAGCGTCCTTGTCTCCAAAGATTATATGTTTTTTTCGTTGATAAACTAAATAAATCAGCTTTCTCATTTGGATAAGATATAATTTCAGCTAATAATGGAAACTCATTTTCTTTATTGCGAACTTCTTGAATAAGGAAATGAATTGTACCCCAAAATAAAAAATAAACTCGAAATATATCTTGTTTCGTAATTTCCGCTAATTGTTGTAAAGTACACCCAATACGTTTATACCCAGTTAACCGATATATTACGATTGTCGCCTCTACTGGATTATTTTTTTGTAAAAGAGTATGCATTTCCTTCCATAATCTTTTAGCCAATTCACTTCTCATATACGGTATTCCAGTGAGAAAACGTTTCACCCACATCATTATTTCTGTATCCTGTTGAATTGGAATAAATTTCGTATTCGCCTGTTGTAAATTCGAAATGGTTTGAACGATCAATGATAATCTCTTCCAAAACGTTTCACCTATTTCACCATAGTGTAAACCATTTAAATATGTCGGAAAGGCAAAGTCACCTTCCCATTTGTTTAATTGCACGTTACCAGCAGTCGTTAACACATATGTATTATCATGTATACCTTGAACTAAATCCGTTTGTAACAACTTTGCAACTTCTTGATCATAATCAGCTCTATTTAATGACTTATAAATCCCAAACAAAAAAGGAATTTGAAACATATTCCCATCTTGTAATGTTTGCGACGATCTCTTTCCTTTTAATAAATAATAAATCGAAGAAACGGTTCTTTCACCATTCAATTGTTTTAAACAATATAATAAAGTATATTGTAGCTGCATTACCGCTTCCACCTCTCAGTCTAACTTCATTCCTTTTTCAATACGATTGCACATTAACTGCTATTCATTTAACTTATCATATTCACACTACATGCTTGTATATATTCTATTGTATCAAACGAAATAACATTTAAGTATTTTGAAAATCTTATGAAATAACTCAAAAATAAGTTGACACTCTAATTGATAAACGTTATCATTATAATTTTATGTTGAAAAGTTTTAAAAACCGTTTTACAATAAGATTATAATTTTTTGGCGAACTTTTCACATACATATTATCAGGAGGGAAAAAATATGGCAAAATATACAATCGTTGACAAAGATACTTGTATTGCATGCGGTGCTTGTGGTGCTGCTGCACCAGACATTTATGACTATGATGATGAAGGCATTGCATTTGTAACATTAGACGATAACCAAGGTATCGTTGAAATTCCAGATGTATTAATTGAAGATATGATGGATGCATTCGAAGGTTGTCCAACTGACTCAATTAAAGTTGCTGACGAATCATTTGATGGCGACTCTTTAAAATTCGAATAGTCTTTTATTAACTTCAAAAAATCCCCCTCATACTTATGAGGGGGATTTTTTGCACTCTTTTTCATTCTCACTAACAAAAAAACCATTAGCAGTTACGCTGCTAATGGTTTAATATTTTTAAGCATTTTTCATTTTTGCAAATACCCATACTTTCAAGCGTGAAAATAATGCTACAAATACAATTGTTACAACAATTCCTTTAATTACATTAAACGGTAATATCGCCGTTACAATAGTTTGTCGCATAATATCACTAGACATAGCTGGTGAATTTAAAAACCAAGTGTACGCTGGTAAAATAATAAAGTAGTTTAACACACTCATAATAACTGTCATAGTAATTGTACCTAGCATTAATCCTGTCGTTAAACTTTTTACTGTGCGATACTTTCGGAATAAGAATGCTGCTGGACCAATAAATAAACATCCCGCTATAAAGTTTGCTACTTCTCCTACTGGTACTCCCGTTAAACTTCCTTGAATTCCGTAATGCAAAATATTTTTTATCGCTTCTACAATTACACCTGCAATTGGACTAAAAATTATCGCCGCAATTAAAGCTGGCACATCACTAAAATCAATTTTTAAAAATGGCGGAAGCCCTGGGAATGGAAAATCCAACATCATTAGTAAATACGCAATACTACTTAGCATCGCTACACTCACCATCTGCACTACACTGTTTTTTTGTTTCATCTTTCTCTCTCCTTTTCCATCGATCTTCTCATGGAAAGTGGAAAGGTTCTGCTATGCCTATTTTTTCATAGAACGAAAAAACCCTTTGTGATTTACACAAAGGGAGAATTTTAAGGCACATCAAACAGACGTTCAAATACTTATCTTTTTTGAACGCTTGAACCTCCATCTTCTCCCATCCAGACTGTACTGTCGGCTTTGGAATCACACCAAATCCTGCCTTAACGGCTCGCGGGCTTAGAACGAAATTATTAAATGTTCATCACCGCCGGTCGGGATTTTCACCCTGCCCCGAAGATAGACCGATATTCTATTTTCCACTTCATTATACAACAACATGATCGTATTGTGAACAAAAAAAGTGTAACTTACTATAAATAAGTTATTAATTTTATATAATTAAAGAACGATCACTATATTTTACAATACAACCCATATTTTTTATAATTCGGTATTTCTCTTATGAATCCCCCTAGTCATATGTCGTCAAAAGTGATAAGATGTTGAATTGTTAAGATAAGAACATTTTCTGAGTTATGGAGGAAATGTCATGAAGAAAGATAAAAGACACTCTATTCGAGAAGCAATGAAAAAGAACTTAAGAAAAGAATACTTTTATTTGAAAAAAGAATTACTTTTCTACTGTCCAATTGATCTAGGCACATTCTCAAGAGAGACATACTACGCTACTTTTGACCAAGATGGCATAAGTATTTATCAGTATGATAAAAAAACAGAAAGTAAATTAAAATTGTGTGAGCGTCATCCATGGAAGAGTTGGAATAAGGTAAAAGTTGATCACTATTTAACAACTTCTCAATTTATTTTCCAAGGTGAGCGAAACTGGATTTTATCCCTTTTCCAAAAAGGAAAAGAAGCTCAAAAAATAATTGAAGAACATACATCTTTACAAACGGAAGTTGTTTCCCGTCCGTTTTCCAAGAAACTTCCTGGTTTCCGTTCTGATACACCATTGAATAAATACATCGGTTGCATTTGTTACACTGCACTTATTGCATTTTTATTAAAATGGATGATTCCATTTCAAGCACCACAAATCGCCCTGTATTCTCTTTCAATTGGCTTTATGCTTCTTGGTTTACTTTGTCTTACAATTGGTCTAATCGAACCAACTATCGTACTATTTCGGACAAAAGAAAAAACAAGAACAAAAGTCTTTTACTTATATAGCTACTTAGCTATTACTGGATTTATATGTGTCTTTATTTTTTGGTAAAAGAAGCCGTCCCAAAAGATCTTTTGGGACGGTTTTTCGTTAGGAATAGGTTGCTCTTACTGTCGCATTTTATTGTTAGTCGACATTTCTTGTCGAAATGTCGATATAATAATAGCTATGTTCGATATAAATTTTTGTCGATATAATTTCATTTACTATCGCAATCTTAAATAAGAAAAAAATAAATTTATTCAAAAGTTATGCTTTTGAGACGTTGCCTTTACTTGACGTATAGTTGTTGGTTCGGATAGATTTGCTCTTGTCGCAATCCATTCCTCACTTTAATTTCCTCAACTGTCATACTAAATTTCCGGGCAATACCAACTAAAGTATCACCTTTTTGTACAATATATAGTGATGATGACACAACTTGATTTTTTTGTTCATTTAAAACAAGCAACGGATTCATCGCATTCCTTTTCTCCATCGTCCATCTCCCTTGATGCACTTCTAAATGTAAATGTGCTCCTCGCGATTCTCCTGTATTCCCTACCTCTCCAATTAGCTCTCCTTTTGAAATGTTATCACCTTGAACTACATATCTCTTATTTAAATGCGCATAAACAGCCTCATATTCTCCATGTTTAATAAACACAACATTTCCATAACTACTTGAAAAATAAGACTTTGTCACCTTACCATTTTGAATAGCTGCAACAGGCGTTCCAATAGGCGCAGCTATATCAATACCATAGTGTTTCCCATGTCTTGTCCCAAAATAATCACTTATCTGCCCATCAACAGGCCATATCCACTGATTCCCTTCAGCGTAAACATGTAATTGAGATAAAAATAATACACTCAATATCACCACGCCACATTTTAACGCTTTCATATACATCCTCCGTTTTCTAATAACCGTCATACCTTCTCTATTGTGGGATATTACAGAAAAAAGTATACAAAAAAAAGAAAGTGTATTACTCCACTTCCTTCTCTTCTTTATTACGAAAAACAAGTGCACTGCGGTTATACTCCACATCTTTCACTTGTAAACGCGCATTTATTACTCTAGCAAGCGCAAATAAATAATCAGATAACCTATTTATATACTTTAGAACAATTTCATTGGTTTCTCCTTCTTTTTGCAATGACACTATACAACGTTCTGCTCTTCTTATAACTGTACGTGCAATGTGTAGTGCAGCCGATACCTCGCTACCGCCTGGTAAAATAAAACGCTCTAAAGGCGGCGCTTCTTCTGTATACGAATCAATTCGTCTCTCTAAATACTCGACCATCTCTATCGTTACTTTATAAGGGATTTTCTTCTCTACTATTGCTAAATCCCCTCCACAATCAAATAGTTCATGTTGAATATTTTCAAGTTCGTTATAAATATTACGAAAACATTCCTCTTGTAATTTAGACATGGCATATCCGATATGAGAATTCGCCTCATCAATTGTTCCATAAGCTTCTACACGTATATGATCTTTATCCACTCGGCCACCTATGACACTCGTTTCCCCTTTATCACCTGTTTTTGTATAAAGTTTCATTTCATTATGACACCTCTCTTTTTATTTTCATTCTGATTATTAAAGAAAAAAAACTCTACCATTCTTTATTTAATTGCACTTACAAAAAAATAAAAAAACAGTAAAGCTTTTATTCATGATCAATTTTTAAAAAACATATATATCTAAATTATACGATTTGGTAAATATACAGAGAATGTAGTTCCTTCTCCAACGACACTTGATACAGAAATTTTCCCGTCATGACCTTGAACAATATTTTTAGCAATCGCAAGCCCGAGTCCTGTTCCAACTTTTTTCCCTCGCGTTCTCGCTTTATCAGCTTTATAGAATCGATCGAACAAGAACGGAATATCTTCTTCTGGAATACCAGCACCTGAATCTTGCACTTCGAAAGTAAGGCCACTATTTTTCGTATTAATTACAAGTGTAACATGTCCACCTGCATTTGTATGACGGATTGCATTATCAATTAAATTCGTCAGTACCTGTTCCATACGGTCTGCATCAAACGGATATTGTTCAATTGGACTTTGGAAATCCACTGTTAATTGGACTTCTTTATCCTTTGCAATCCCCTGGAATTTACGGCCAATTTTTTCGACAAATGGATGAATATCTACTTCACCTATATGTAACTCTACATGTCCACTTTCCATACGGGCTAAATCTAATAACTCATTTACAAGTTTACCTAAACGAACAGATTCATCATAAATAATTTGAACAAACTCATTAATTTCCTCTTTCGTTTGCACAATATCATCTAAAATTGCTTCACTATATCCTTGAAGCATTACCATCGGTGTACGAAGTTCATGTGATACATTCGCAATAAAGTCTTGACGCATTTTCTCAAGACGACGCTCCTCCGTCATATCTCGCAATACTGCTACAGCTCCACGAATTTTTGTTTGATTGTAAAGCGGTGTCATAAGAACTACGTAGTTACCTTTTTGCAAATTAATTTCAACAACTTGTTGTTGCTCACTTTCTACAACGAGATGGAATAGTTCAACAAGTTCAGAAGGCAGTTTTTTAATTAACTCTACTTCTTTTTCTTCTTGCCAAACTTGTAAGAAGTGTTCTGCGGGTGGGTTGATAACAACGACTTCACCTTCTTGATTTAACGTAACAACACCATCTGCCATACTACTCAAAATGCTAGCTAACTGCTCTTTTTCTTGCTGCAGGGCATTCATATTAAACTTCAACTGTTTCCCCATTTGATTTAAAGCAGTTGCAAGCTCACCAATTTCGTCCTGCGACACCATAGGGGCTTTCGTATCAAATTTCCCGCGTGCTACCTCAAATGCAACCTCACGCATTTTACGAAGCGGTGCCGTAATTCGAGTAGATAAGAAAAATGCAAAGAAAGTTGTTAAAATAATCGCAATCCCGGCTGATAAGAAAATAAAATCAGTCGTTCTCTCCATACCTTGTATTGGAACTTGCAATGATTCATATACAAACACTGCACTTTGATTTTTTGACTGTACTGGTTTCCCGACGATCATAATATCATTTTCAGTATTTTTATTCTTCCTACTATTAGAAGCTTTTCTAATATTATTCTTAATATCCTTTTTATCTGTAAAAACAGCTGCTAATTCTTTATCATTTTTCAAATCATCTATTGTAAGAGTAACTAATCCTTCTTGTTTCGGCGAAGAAGAAATTTCCTTACCGTCTTCTACAATGATAATCCTTGAAAGTGGATCAGAAAATTTGTAAGCAATATCCTCAATCGTTTTTACATCGGCACCTTCTTCAATTAATTCCGTGACACTTGTTGCAACTTTCTGAAGCCTAGCTTCACTCATATCAACATAATACGTTCTAAAAAACTGTGAAAGTAAAATAGCAACAAATCCAAGAACAAACGAAACGAGAAGTAATATGGTCATCCATAACTTCCCTACTACACTTCTCCAAAGCATCAGTCGTTCACAACCTCAAACTTGTAACCTACGCCCCAAACGGTAACAATCATTTTCGCTGCATCTGGTGATTGTTTACTTAACTTTTCACGTAAACGCTTTACATGCGTATCAACTGTACGTAAATCTCCGAAGAACTCATATTGCCATACTTCTTTTAACAATTGCTCACGGTCAAAAACTTTATCCGGGGATTTCGCTAAGAATAATAGTAATTCATATTCTTTCGGTGTTAAGTTTACTTCATTACCATCCGCTGTAACGCGGTGCGCATCATTATCAATTGTTAAATGAGGGAAAACAGTAACATCTTTCGTCGTTGTATCTTGTGTAAAGAATGTCGTTGGTACAGCGCGGCGTAATACCGCTTTCACACGAAGTACTACTTCACGCGGGCTAAACGGCTTTACAATATAATCATCAGTTCCAACTTCAAACCCTTGTACCCTATTTACTTCTTCACCTTTTGCTGTCAGCATAATAATTGGCGTCGCTTTCTTCTCACGAATCCCTTTACACACTTCGATACCATCTTTACCAGGCATCATAATATCCAGTAGGATTAAATCATAATCATTTTGTAACGCCTTTTCTAAAGCTGTATCACCATTATCCGCTTCTTCAATTGTGTATTGCTCTCTTTCTAAATACATCTTTAATAAACGACGAATACGATCCTCATCGTCTACAATTAAAATTCTTGATTCATTTTCCATTTCTACCCGCTGCGTACTTTTACCACAACGGTTTACACCTACCCTTCTACAATATAATGTTGCACCTATCCTCGTTTAATTAAGCATTTTTTAACGTTCCACTTCCCATATTATGCTTCACAAGAATAATAAAGTTTGTTCATTTTTTTTCCAAAACTATGTATTTTTTTTGAACAGTATATTTGGTCCTCGACATCATTTTACAGAATCAACCGCTACTTTGTCATGTTTTTCTCAAAAAAGAAGAAAATTTGACAAAAATAAAATAGGAAAGTGACATACACTCTCCTATTTTATTTCTCTATGCATATGAATGTAAACCCGCGATAATTAAGTTTACTACAATAAAGTTAAACATAATGATTGCAAAACCAATCACTGCAAGCCAGGCGGATTTTTCTCCATGCCATCCTTTAGATAAACGTAAATGTAATACCGCAGCATAAAAGAGCCAAGTAATAAGCGCCCAAACTTCTTTTGGATCCCAACCCCAAAAGCGCGTCCAAGCGATTTGAGCCCAGATCATTGCAAAGATTAATGCTCCTAATGTAAACACCGGGAATCCTATCGCAATAGAACGATATCCGATTTCATCTAATAAATCACTATTCGTATTCTTTACTAACGGCTGAAGTGCCGCTGACACTCGCTTACGTAAAACAAGTCTTAATACAATATAAAGTAGCGTTCCCACTAACACTGACCAAATAACAGTATTTAATTTTTTCGCATTTACAATCGCTGGAACTTCAACTGTTGGCTCTAATTTATTTTCTGTCATTAACTTCCCTTCATGCGGTCCAACTAAAGCAGGGAGATTATACTTCATTTCAACTTGTTGTTCATTTTTATCAATCCATTGAAACTTCGCTTCGTATTTCATACTAGAAAATACCGTTGTTATTCCAATAAACCCAACTGTACAAACAAGTGTGAAAACTACTGTCTCTAACCAAAATGTACGCTTACTTCTTGTTGATTGATCTACATTTTTCAGTAAATACATTACGCCTGTAATAAAACTAATTGCTAATATTGCTTGTCCCGCTGCCGCTGTCGTTACATGAATATGTAGCCAATTACTCTTTAAAGATGGTATAAGCGGCGAAATTTCTCTCGGGAACATACTTGCATAAGCGATTAATAAAAGAGCTACCGGTAAAGCAAATAAACCAATAATACTTACACGATATACAAAGTACATAATGATAAAAGCTCCCACAAGCATCATGCCAAAAAATGTACCAAATTCAAAAAAGTTACTAACCGGTGCATGTCCTGATGCGATCCATCTTGTAACAAAATATACTATTTGTGCAATAAACCCCAAAATTGTTATAGTTATACCTATATTTGCCCACTTGTTACCTTTTTCTTTAATTGCTCCTCCAAAAAATAAAGTTGCAATTAAATATAAGATAAACGCCGCGAACAGAAAATTACTACTTATTTGTACCATATCGTTTCCCCACCTTAACTAATTTTTTTCATTCATTTTATCGTGTGGTTGTGGAATCGCTGTTCCTTCTAGTACTCTTTCAATATCTTTCTTTAAGCCGAACCAATTTTTATTCGTATGGCCTGCAACCCACCATTCATCATTAACACGTTGTATCCAAATACGGCGATGGTTCCAATACATACCTTGAATCACACCAACCATAAATATAAATCCTCCAATACCGAGAATCCAAAGCGTCAAATCTTTTCTTACTGTAAGAGCTGTTGCATTTTGCATTTCCACACCTGCAAATGACATTTTATATTTATTATTCCCGTCAGGCTCTATGTTTTGCTGAATACCGACGAAACTAACTTCACCATCTGGTGTTTCCGGGGTAAACATTTTAAAGACGAATGCAGGATTATTCGGTAATTTTGTTTTCGTATTCGGCCTTCCATTCTCATCAAAATAAAAATCAGGAAAATAGCTTAATAGTTCTAGAGAATACCCATTTCCTAAATCATATTTTTCTGTAGGATTCGCTAAATCTACTTTAATTGGTCCCAACTTTTGATTATTTTCTTTGTTTTGCAAATGGAAAGACATGCTTTTAAATTCACTTTCTTTGTAATCCACTTGATAAACAGCAAATTGATCAAATTTCAGTGGCTCATTCACTCGAATTTCAGCTTCTTTTACCTTTTCTAATTTTGGTTTTTGACCCGCTATATTTTCTCCTACCGCTTTATATAATACAGCATTTGTTTGGAAGTTTTTCGCAATCATTTTATCACCAACACGATCAATTGCTTCATCAAAAACTTCTTTATCCTTACTCTTATCATAAACTTCCTTGATAAACTTTTCGTTTTTCAAATAGTATTGACCATCTGTTCCTGGTATTTCTTTCGTTTCACCGTCACGTAACCAAAGTGCTTCATCTACATACATACTCGGTAAAAAACGTAGCATTGCACCGAATAGAAAGATAATAAGACCAATATGGTTTACATATGGACCCCAACGTGAAAAACGTCCCTTTTCCGCTAAAACGTTCCCGTCTTCCACTTTTACATTATAATTACGTTTCTTTAAATTAATTTGAACTCGTTCTAAGTCACCTTCATGCGGCGTACCAGTCCCGTGCACTCTCTGTCTTTTCAAAAAACTTGGGTGTCTTTTCACCCCTTGTTTTTTTAAAGCTTTATAAAGAGGAATGACACGGTCTAAACTACATATAACAAGTGAAATACCAATGGAAGCAATTAAAATCATGTACCACCATGATCCATATAAATTATTAAATCCTAATTGATAGTATAATTGTCCTAAAAATCCATACTCGGTCTTATAATATTCAGCTGGTTCGATTCCTGGAGTTATGTACATTTCTTGGGGAAAAATAGTTCCTATTGCCGATGAAGCTAAAGTTATTACGATTAACCATACACCTACTTTTACAGAAGAGAAAAAACTCCAAATTTTATCGACTATCGTTTTTGTATGTGTGAGAGATCTCCGAGCACTCCCCTCATATCTCATATCCAATAATTTTATATTTTCATTACTTTCAAATGGTTTCCCACATGCTTCACAAAAAATGGTTCCTATCGGATTAACATGTCCACATTCACACTTAATTTCTTTCAAAGCTCTCACCGCCCTTTTATCTATATGTACTATTGTATATTCCAGCCTAGAGTTACCACAATACTCAGAATTTTTAAAGCGAAGGCGCTATACGTAAGCACCTCTTATGTAAAGGCTTTCTTAATTATGGAGTGATTTTCTTTAAGTACTCTTCCAATTGTTCCTTCGTTTGCTCACCTATAATTTGCTCTACTACTTTGCCTTCTTTATCAATTAAAAAGGTTGTTGGTAATGGTCCCACTCCATATGTACCTATGATCTTTTGCCCTTTATCAATTGCAACTGGGAATTTCAAATCATATTGTTTCACAAAGTTCTTCACTGCGATATCCGTTTCATCTGCATCTAAGGCAATAATTTCAACGCCTTTTTCTTTATATTTCGGATATAACTCATTCATATAAGGCATTTCTTTTTCACAAGGTTTACACCAAGTTCCCCAAAAATTTAAAAATACACCTTTTCCCTTTAAATCTTTTAATTCAATATTCTTTCCTTCTAAATCAGTTACAACAAAGTTAGGTGCTTCTTTTCCAATTTGCATTTTCTCTTTATCAGTAAAAAATCCTTGATATAGCGTAAACCCTACCGCACCGCTTAAAATGAGCAAAATGATAACACGAAATAATAAGCGATTTTTTTTCATGTTGTCTCCCCTCTCTTCGACGAGTGATAAATATATGTATTTTTTAATAAATCACCAGCGGAGCATTCCACTGGTGAAAGTTTCACAATATAGATTAGCGAGGCTTTGTAGAAGCCAATGCACGTAATTGTTTCACCTCATGTGGTGTCAATTCTCTTGCATCGCCAGGACGCAAGCTACCCACTTCTAAAAAGGCATACCGTTCACGTTTTAATTTCATTACTTTACAATCTAACGCTTCAAACATGCGGCGTACTTGACGGTTACGTCCTTCATGAATCGTTAATTGTACAATTGCCATCTCTTTACGCTTGTCCCAAGAAATAATTTTCGCTTGTGCTGGTGCTGTTTTCCCATCTTCTAATGCAACACCTCGTTCTAACATGCGAATTTTCTCACCTGTTAATGGCCCTTTAATTTTCGCAACATACGTTTTTTCAACTTTATATCTCGGATGCATTAATACATTTGCAAATTCACCATCATTTGTCATCAATAATACGCCAGACGTATCATAATCTAAGCGTCCGATTGGGAATAAACGTTGTCTAATTTCAGGGAAAAAGTCTGTTACAACATTTCTTCCTTTATCATCTGATACACTTGAAATTACACCAGTTGGTTTATATAGTAAAAAATAAACAGGTTCTTCTTTTTCAAGAGGGATGTTATTTACTTCCACTTTATCTTGAGGAGTTACTTTTGTTCCTAACTCCTTCACTATTTTCCCATTAACTTTCACTTTCCCTTGCTGAATTAATTCCTCAGCCTTTCTTCTCGATGCAATACCTGCTTGCGCAATCACTTTTTGTAATCGTTCCATTTCTTTTTTTCACCTCAAATTTATCTTACCTTACATTAGAAAGACTTGGCAACCGCCTAAGCTTTATGCCATTTACTTCGCCTATCTTTAACAACATAGCAATGATGATAAACGTCTAAAGGCATATCACGTTTTCACCCTTTATTATTGTTTACACTTTTTCATGTTGTCCACGATAAAAGTTCATCATTTTGTCAAAAACACCGCATAAAAAAACCACTATTAAACTACACGTTAATAGTGGTCGTATACGTATTATAAGCTAAATAGCGCAAAAAATGAATAGCATTACCGAAACAATAGGGAAACAAACACAATTGAACAAATAATTCCGATTAAATCTGCAAAAAGTCCTACCTTTAATGCATCTCCCATTTTTCTAATACCGACAGCCCCAAAGTATACTGTTAATATATAAAAAGTCGTATCTGTGCTACCTTGCATCGTTGAAGCTAACCTACCAATAAACGAGTCTGGCCCATATGTAGCGATTAAGTCGGTCGTAATACTTAAACCAGCAGATCCCGAAATCGGACGTATAAGTGCAAGTGGAACGATTTCGGCTGGTACATGAATAAAGTCTAACATCGGCTTCATTACCGATATCATCGCATCTAAAGCACCTGATGCCCGGAAAATAGAAATAGATACAAGCATTCCAACCATAAACGGCAAAATGGAAACCGCAATTTGAATCCCTTCTTTTCCGCCCTCAACGAACGATTCGTACGTTGGAACTTTCTTTATCGTGCCATACAAAAGGATAAAACCAATTACACAAGGAATTACCCATAATGAAATTGTATTTACAATACTCATTTTTTCCGCCCCTTTCTACTCCTTCTCCGGTAAAAATAGCGGTCAATCCAAATCGCTCCAATCATCGATAACACTTGTGCTATAAATGTTACGCCAACGATTTCAGTAGGGTTTGCTGATTCATAAGTCATTCGAATCGAAATGACAGTAGTCGGAATTAATGTAATCGCTGAAGTATTTAATGCTAGAAACGTCACCATAGAACGACTTGCTGAATCCTTTCCACCATTTAACTCTTTCAGTTGTTCCATTGCTTTAATACCTAAAGGTGTTGCTGCATTACCTAACCCAAAAAAGTTCGCCATCATATTTGATAAAATGAATCCCATTGACGGGTGATCCTTCGGTATTTCTGGAAATAATCTTTTTACTATCGGCATAAAAAGTGATACTAACTTCTTTAACAATCCAGCTTCCTCAGCAATTTTCATTAAACCGAGCCAAAATACTAAAACACTAATAAGTCCAATACAAATCGTTACAGCATCTTTTGACCCTTCAAACACTGCTTTGGTCACTTCTTCCATCGTTCCATTTATCATGGCATACACAATCCCTATAACTGCCATCGCTGCCCATACGAGATTAACCATCTATCCCAACACCTATCATGTAAGAGAAGATTTCTTTTACGTTATTCCAATACAATCCCGTTGTAGCTACTAACTTTCGTTTACTGTAAAACAAATTGCGTTCTCCAACTTTCTCGTTCCCTACATAAATTTCTGTCTTCCCAACCTTTACTCCATCCGTAAGTTTTGCACTTTTGTCGAGCTCAACTTTCAATAACACGCTCTTTCTTTCCTCTTCAGTTAAAGGTACAGAAAAACTATTTTTCGTATAAACATGATTGGCATATTTCTTTTCATTTATTTCAGCGAGTGCGCCTTGTCCTAAAACTTTCGCTTGCTTATAGCGTTCAAAGCCTTTATCAAACAAATTCATATGATCATCCCAGTCACTAGAAGCACTCAAAGTTACGACAATTAAATCTAGTCCATCTTTTGAAGCTGTTGTGACAAGCGTCCGTCCTGCTTTCTTCGTAAAACCTGTCTTTCCCCCTGTTGCAAATTCATAATAAGATGTCACAAGCTTATGTTTATTTTTCCACGGATAATCCCAAGAATCCGATTTATACGTTTTTGTTCCAAAAATCTCCTTAAAGGTCTCGTTCCCCATTGCATATTTCGTTAATAATGCCATGTCATAAGCCGACGAATAATGTGATCCATCCCCATCCAAGCCATGCGGGTTTGAGAAATGCGTATCTTTCATTCCAATTTCTTTCGCCTTTTCATTCATTAAATATACGAACCCTTCTATACTCCCTCCCACATTTTCAGCAATTACTTGTGCTGCATCATTACCAGATCTAAGCATTAATCCGTAAACTAAATCTTCTAACTTCACTTTTTGTCCAGGTTTTAAGTAAATTGCCGACCCTTCTACTCGTACCGCTTCATTACTAACCGATACTAGCTCTTTCATTTTTCCTGATTCAGCAGCTAACAATGCTGTCATAATTTTTGTTATACTAGCAATTTTTTGTGGCTCATGTTCTAATTTTCCATATAGCACACGACCGGATTGTTGTTCCATTAAGACTGCGTTACGAGCACTGACACCACCGTTCATTTTTGCATATGTAGGAATCGGCATAACGCTTGCGTACATTATAATTAGCGTAATTATTATACAAATTCGTCTCATATTTCCCCCCACGTCCTTTTGGCACTTTTTGTACAAGTTTATGCTTGGCCTTTTAAAATATGAACGAAATCTTCCTTCCACCTCCACTAAAAAAGACGCATGGGATATGCGTCTAATACGGTGTCCATTCAACTTGCTTCGCAATTTCAAATCGCTTTTCTACATCTGGCCAATTTACAACATTCCACCAATTTTTAATATATTCATCTTTTCGATTTTGATATTGTAAATAATACGCATGTTCCCATACATCCAGTACAAGGAGCGGTATCGTATCCCACTGTGTAAACAATTGATGAAGCGTGCTTTGCAAAATTTCTAACCTTCCCGACCGAGGCACCCACACAAGAATTGCCCATCCAGACCCCTCAACTTTCGAAGCCGCCTCTGTAAAATGTTTTTGAAAACGTAAGTAACTCCCAAAATCCTTCTCAATTTCTTGTGATAATGCCCCTCGTGGACCCCCACCACCATCTTTTTTCATGTTATTCCAAAATATCGTGTGTAAGTAATGACCTGATCCATGAAAAGCCGCTTCTCTTTCCCAATGCTTAATTAAATCAAATTGATTTGTTTTTCTCGCTTCTTCCATCATCTTCTCTGCTTTATTTAATCCTTCCACGTAACTACGATGATGTTTATCATGGTGTAACATCATAATTTCTCGTGAAATGTACGGTTCTAGCGCATTATATGGATAAGGTAATGGCGGAAGGGTATGCCCCCCAATCGGAACAGCTCGTTCGCTATCCCCTCTTTCACATAGTTCATATTCCTCTCCTTCTTGCATAAATACTTCCTGTAAATGGTGTTGAATATGTTCTACATCCTCACTTATTTCATACATAAACTCGGCATCTGTGTCGTATTCATGCTCTTTCATACGCTCTAATAAAGTTTGAATTTTATAAGCAAGCATATGGACATCATACACTTCCATTGCACGGCTATCTAATACTTGAAGAACACTTTCACACCAGCTCTCTACTTCATGAAAGTAATCTGTAAATACACCTTGCTGACTCATGTCACACCTCCTTGATGCTACCCACTTTAACTATATTCAATTAAAATCCCTTATATAACTGGACAAACGGAAAAGAAGCTAAGTGTCCTTAGCTTCTTTTCCTTAATTAATATTTGTGCAACATTTTTGTTTGGTAATCTGTCTCATAATATTCTAGTTCTTCACGCATCAATTGAAATTTCCCTTCTAAATCCTTCATCATTCGTTCTATAGATCCAGGGGGGCTTTGCTGAAAAACAATAGAATTTTTCCCTGTATAAGCAGAACGACTATTTTCATACCAATGATCATTCTTTGGCGAAAAAAACTCTGCAATTACTTGATGGTAAATCTTATATAAAACTTTTTCAGCTGCGGTCTTTCGAAATGGTTGGCTATTCAACAAAACAAAACATGCATCAAGTCCTTCTTCACAAAAAACAAGAAGTCTTCTTATTGATGCTAATATTCCTTTATAGTATTGCTCGTTTCCTGTTGGTGCCTCCTCCAATAAAGAAGGTAACGTATGATAATTTACATAATTAGTTATCAAGGAAATTACATCTTCTAAAAATATAGAAACTTGTTCTGTTTGATTTTCAACCATCAAATTAGACATGGCTTCTCTCTCCTTTGCCGTTTTACGCTATTTCTACTCTTTTATTTTTATGTAATTCAGCTAATATTTCTTGTACTTTCACCACTGTTTCCTCATCAAAGTATCGTTGAAAGTCTGTTACTTCATTGAGATACAAGCGCTTCTGCGCGCGTAGCTCTTTATCTTTCACTAAACAAGCGATCGCTACAATATCTCGTAAATATACGTCTTGTTCTTCTACTTTATAAACTGGATTTCCTTCAAAAGGGATAATTTCTTGTAAAATTTCTTCAAAATATCGAACATATAAGACAGAAAAGGTTTTCTCTTGATTATTTAATATATATGTTACTTCAGATCTATTAAAAAAATCTTCTGATGTATTCGGTTTTGCTTTTTCTAACTCATATCCTGCATAACCTATTATAATCATCTACTTCCCCTCTCTTCCTTCTTTCACCTTATCTTAACTCAATTTTCTAATAAACGAAATATTCTTTTAAATATAACCTATATAAAAAATAGCTTCCCTATACAGGAATTTACCTTTTTATTTTTCTTGAAGTTTGTCATAATAATATTATTGTCTCAGTTTTCTTACACAAGGAGAGTTGTATTTATGTCGTTTTCATGGAAACGTTTCTTACAAATCGGGAAAATAATCTTCCCCTTTGTTGTCTTAACAATTGTTTTCTTTCAAGCTAAAAAAGAATTAGCAGGCATTTCTTTTTTAGAAGCAATTGAAACAATTAAAAACATTCCAACTGATGGGGTATTTTTAGCGATTACACTCGGTGCATTTGCCGTTTCAACAATGTTCTTTTATGACTTTGTTATGCTTCGTTACTTAAAAGCAGATATACCTGTACAAAAGATCTTCCGCATCTCATGGATTGCCAACACTTTAAATGGATTTATCGGTTTTGGTGGTCTTGTTGGTGCCGGTGTACGTACAATGCTATATCGTCCGCATATAAAAGATAATGGAAAACTTATTAAAAGTATTGCTTGGATGACAACCGCTTTTATTAACGGATTAGCCATTCTGTCATTCCTCGGCCTTATTGGAATATTAGACACTAGTTTTATTCTGCACGAAAAACCGTGGTTATGGCCTGTTCTTATCTTCTTTGCTCTTTTCGTTCCTATATATATTGGGTTTTCTAAAATTAAAAATAGAAAAACAAAACAGCTAGACGGACAAGAGGAAGAAGAAGAAGAGAAAAATCCAACTGTTTTATATTCATTAGTTTCATTAGTCGAGTGGGTATCTGCCGGTATCGTTATGTACGTCATTTTAATATTGTTTGGAATTGATATCGAATTTCAAAAGTTTTTAGGTGTTTACGTAATTGCTGCTTTAGCTGGTGTCGTAAGTCTTGTTCCTGGTGGCCTTGGTTCATTTGACCTTGTTTTCTTAACTGGACTAGGACAATACGGCGTTGATACAGGCGTATTACTACCTGCTATGTTATTATACCGACTTGTCTATTACATCTTACCATTCTGCCTAGGTCTCATTTTTGCAGCCTTTGAAATGACAGGAGCTGCCATAAAAAAAATTGAAGATAAACCATTTATTGCACCTGCGTTAGAAACAACTGGTGTAATTTGGACTTTACAACGTGATTTTTTAGGGAAATTAGGTTCATGGGCATCCGCCGCTTTAACAGTATTCGCTGGCTTAATGGTTATTCTATCAACAATTTTACCGACTAGTATAAATCGAGCTCACGCCTTACATATTTTAGCTCCAAAGCACCTTATTCAATTTTCTTTTAGCTTATCATTAACATTCGGTATTCTCCTCCTGATTCTTTCGCGAGGCATATATTATGGAACAAAGCGTTCTTACTATATGACGATTGTTTCTTTAATTGGAGCAGCAATCTTTAATACCCTAAAAGGAATTGACATTGAAGAAACCTTTATTTTATTAATCGTACTTGCTGTGTTGTATATGCTTCGTAAAAGATTTATACGCGAGAAAATGGAAGTCTCACTTTCTGATATCGTAAAAGTATTTATCTTCTTATTACTTACGCTATATTTATATAAAAACTTAGGTATTTTATTCGCGGGTGCAAAAGAAGCGTTCCAACCTGATTTTGTCGTTCGAAATATTACACAAGTTAAACGAAGTGCATTAGCAGCAGCCTTTTTCGTTCCTACTTTTTTACTTATCGGCTCACTAATTGCCAATCGTTACCGTAGTCAATTTCCCGGGCAACCAGCTAATGATAAAAGGTTAGAAAACTTCTTAGATGAACATGGCGGGAATGTACTTAGTCATTTAGGTTTTTTAGGAGATAAACAGTTCTTCTTCAGTAGTGACGGAAAAGCACTTCTTCTCTTTTCAATTACTGGAAAACGTCTTGTTGTACTAGGTGATCCAATTGGTGATCCATCCTCCTACCGCACTGTGTTGCAAGAATTTTTAACTGAAGCTGATCGATTTGGGTATATTTGCGTATTCTATCAAATTGAAAGCAAATGGATGAGCTTATACCACGATTTTGGCTACAACTTCTTTAAACTTGGTGAAGAGGCTGTCGTTGATTTAAATACGTTTACAATAACAGGAAAGAAACGTGCTGGTATGCGAGCCACTTTCAACCGTTTTGAACGAGAAGGTTATACATTCTCTATTCATGAGCCACCATTCTCAGACGAATTATACGAGGAATTAAAGAAAGTGTCTGATGCTTGGCTCGGCGGAAAAAAAGAGAAAGGATTTTCACTTGGGTACTTCGATCGTGAGTATATTAGTCGTGCCCCTATCGCTACATTATCTGATGCAGAAGGAAAAATTATTGCATTCACAACCTTTATGCCAGTATATCAAAGTGGTATATTATCTGTTGATTTAATGCGTTATTATCCAGATGCCCCTAGCGGAATTATGGATGCAATTTTTATCCACTTATTCCACTGGGCAAAAGAAAATGAATACCATTCCTTTAATATTGGTATGGCACCACTCTCAAATGTCGGTTTATCAACGCAATCGTTCTGGTCTGAACGAGTTGCTGCTGCAATATTTAATAACGTTCGTTACACATATAGCTTCAGCGGTTTACGACATTTTAAAGAAAAATACAAACCTGCATGGAGTGGAAAGTATTTAGCATTTCGAAAGAATCATTCTTTACCAATTACAATGCTCTCTGTAACAAAATTAATAGGAAAACGAAAAAACAGCTAAGTCCTTAGCTGTTTTTTCGTTTTTGCACTTGTATACTAAACTCCTTTTCATACTTCTTACCATTTATATAGAAATCCCCCCATATTTTATATGTTCCTTCTTCTGGAAATGTAATACGATATTGTAATTGCTCATCCGTATCAACAGGAATGGCATATAAAAAATGTCCCCTCGTTTCATTAACGATATATAGCGCGTTGACTTCGCCTCTCCCTGAATTTAATTTCAGCTTTTCTCCCTCTTTCGCTTGAAACTGAAATGTTAATGTCGTTGCCTCATTCGGATGTAATGCACCAAATAAAAGAGACACTTGATGCTCTCCTATATTTTTTGTAAGTACAGTATCGACAGGTAGCTTCTTTTTATTCTTGTCCTTGTTTGTCTCCTTTTTTTCTTCACCAAAATCTTGCTTAGAAAATGATTCCACGGACTTGTTTTCATCTTCATACAAAAATATCGTGTACTCTTCACCTTTTGCTACATCTGAAGATAGCTTATACGATCCATTTCCAGCAAATATAGGCTTCGTTTGTTGTATGTTTTTCAAATTCCCATCCACTACCACTGCTCGAATTTGATCGTTCACACCACGAACTTCATTATTCATTTTATTGAGCAATTGAAACGAAATATCGACTTTTTCATTTCCTTCTTTATTCTTCACATCCCATTTCACTTCTTGAACATCTCCGGTCGTTTCTACAGTTTCTTGATATTTTTTTATGTAAAATCCTCCTGCCACAATAAGTACTAGTGCAATAAGCCCAATGACAAGATTTTTCAAAATATCACCTACCATTTTTATTTTCTTTATCCATGCAAAACCTCTTAAATATATATTCTAGATTATGATTTATGAAATCCTCCTCTTTTGCACATATTACAAATAAAAAAGATTTTAATTGAAAGGAGTCGTAGTGTATAATGCAAATGATATTGATTTCTATCAATACATTATAAGGAGGATTTTTCATGAGTGTACATATTGAAGCAAAACAAGGCGAAATTGCTGAATCTATTCTATTACCTGGTGATCCATTACGTGCAAAATATATTGCTGAAACATTTTTAGAGGATGTTACTTGTTATAATAACGTGCGTGGCATGTTAGGTTTCACTGGAACTTACAAAGGAAAGCGTGTATCTGTTCAAGGTACAGGCATGGGTGTTCCTTCTATTTCTATTTATGTAAACGAATTAATTCAAAGCTACGGAGTGAAAAATTTAATTCGTGTTGGGACATGTGGTGCAATTCAAAAAGATGTTAAGGTACGTGACGTTATTATTGCGATGACGGCTTGTACAGATTCTAATATGAATCGCTTAACATTCCCGGGTTTTGATTTTGCTCCTGCTGCAAACTTTGATCTTTTAAAGAAAGCCTACGATGCTGGAACAGAAAAAGGATTACACGTTCGTGTTGGTAACGTATTAACAGCAGATGTATTTTATCGTGAGAGCATGGACATGGTTAAAAAACTTGGAGATTACGGTGTATTAGCAGTAGAGATGGAGACGACTGCTCTTTACACATTAGCAGCTAAATATGGTGTAAATGCATTATCTGTATTAACAGTAAGCGACCATATCTTCACTGGTGAAGAAACAACATCTGAAGAGCGTCAAACTACATTTAACGAAATGATTGAAATCGCTTTAGATGCAGCAATTCAACAATAATACATTAAAGAACTCGTCATACGTCTGTCGAGTTCTTTTTATGTGACTTTTTATTAAAAACTACTTTCAGAAGAGACAGATTTTCTCCTCTACTTTTTTGTAACGTTTGTTATAATTAAGAAATCATTTACAGTATTTCTCACAAGAGGTGACGCAGTGAAAAACAGAAGTATCGTCTTTAAACTATTTTTATTAACATCAACATTATTTACAATCATATTCCTCCTTTTTTTCTTAGGACAATCTCTATTTTTAGAGAAATTTTATATTAATAAAAAAGTAAAAACAGTTCAAACTGCTTTTGAGAAGTTCGTAAATACTTACGAAGAAAGTGGTAAAACTTATGAGGAAATTCGAAAACTAAAACAAGAATTTCATGATAAAACAAATGCTGAAATGCAGTTTTTAAATACGAACGGCATTATTAAAAGTGACAATAATTTCTACATTGATGTAATTAATCCTAAAAATAATAAAGCATATTCCATTCCACTCAATAATGTTTTAACGCCAGAAGAATATAATAAATTCGAAAACTTAGGATTGAAAAAAGATGGGATGATAAACGTCGTCGGTTTTGTACAAGATTCCACCATAACACCACTAGAATTGACAACAAACTATAATCGATGGCAAAACGAAAATGTCAACTCAGATTTTCAATCCATTAATGGAAACCCTGCTAAAAATAGACTTACAAGCCGATCCAAAACTGTGACTCAAATTGAGTTTACTGGTATCGTATCTAAGTTACAGCTTCCATCCAAAGCAGATGTTCGTCTTGCAAATGATTTTGAAACATTACAAGCCGTTCAATATTTTGCAGAGATTATTAGAAATGGCACTGCTAACTCACACCAATTAAACACTTATATAATAGATGGTGGAGAGAATATAAAAAATAGTATCTTTGTAAAACCTATTGTGGAAAATGGAAAAATTACAGAATACGCTTTTGCGATAGCATCTTTACAACCTGTTAATGAAGCGATGCTTGTTTTAAAAGATTATTATGTCTATGCCTTAATTATCGTGTTTCTCGTTATTATTTTGTTATCCTTCTACTACTCAAAAATCATTGTTAAACCATTAATTAAGATAAATCGTGTTACAAAAAAAATGGCCAACTTTGATTTTAGCGAGAAGTTACCTGTTACGGCAGACGATGAAATTGGCGGGTTATCAAGTGGTATTAATACACTCTCTGTAAATTTAAAAGATCGAATCGACCGATTAAATGTTGCCAATACAAAATTACAACAAGATATTGAACGCGAACGTCAATTGGAAAAAACGAGAAAAGAATTCATTTCTGGTGTATCTCATGAATTAAAAACACCACTTAGTGTTATTCGTAGCTTCGCTGAAGGTATTCAAGATGGCGTAAGTAAAGATACGACATATTATACAAATGTTATTTTGGAAGAGACAGATAATATGAACAGGCTCATTGTTGAAATGTTAGAATTAGCAAAACTAGAATCAGGTACGTACAAACTAGAAATGTCGACATTCTCGATCGGTGAATTAATTCAACAAGTCTATACGAAATTATTATTTAGCATGGAGGAAAAACATTTACAAGTGGACATCCATGCTGACTCTTCTCTATTTGTTAAAGCAAATCGTAGCCGTATTGAGCAAGTCGTTGTAAACTTACTTAGCAATGCAATTCGATATACTCCAGATGGTGAAAAAATACACGTCTCTGTTATAGAAACGGAAGATACAGTGAAAATCAAAATTGAAAACACAGGTAATCCTATTCCAGAAGAAAGCCTTGAAAAAATTTGGGACCGCTTCTACCGTTTAGACGCTTCTCGTAGCCGTCATACTGGGGGTACTGGCCTTGGGTTATCCATTGTGAAAAACATTTTAGATCTCCATCACGCTGAATACGGCGTGTATAATACCACTAATAGCGTTGTATTTTATTTTAATTTACAAAAAGTAAAAGAAGTCAAATAATTTGTCTTAATTTCACTAGGAGTTCACATGAAATTCACACTCTCCCTTTATAGTAAGAAACAAGTTAATCCTTTCCTTTACACATATAAAAGAGGAGAGTGCGTGAAATGAAACAAGCAGGACAACCTATTCAAAATGAAAAACAATTAGAAACTATCAAAAATATACTTTTACAATCTTCGAAACGTGATGGCTTATTATTCGTATTAGCTGTAAATTCTGGCTTAAAAGTAAGTGAAATCTTACAATTAAAAGTTAGTGATGTAATCGATGAAGACGAAAATGTTCGCCATTCCATTTTATTTTACAATGAAAAAGTAAAGAAACATAAATGGTTTGCTGTAAATGAAGACTTACAGCACGCAATCGAAGACTACATGAAAGAACGTAAAACTTGGAAACGTAATGAACCATTATTAAAGTCTCAAAAAGGAACAAAGTCTATTACGAGACAACATGCATGGTACATTTTAAACAAAGCTGCAAAAGAAGTTGGATTAGAAGGGATTAGCTCACATACACTTCGAAAAACTTGGGGCTATTGTGCATACAAATCAGGTGTTGATATTGCATTTTTACAACACTTCTTTGATCACAGTACTCCATCCAAAACTTTAAAGTATATCGGTATTGCTTAATAACTCTTATACATAAAAAGGTTACCATTTGTAAATTTGGTAACCTTTTTTATGTTTCATATTCTCTTTTCTTGTCTCTCCTATACTGTAGTGGTACTCTAATAGTAAGGGGGAGAAATTATGAACACATTAACAATTGAATTACCGAAAGAAACGGCTGAAAAACTTGATTTATTAAAGAAATCTTATGAAAAGAAAACAGGTGCTACAATTTCTGAAAGCACTCTCGTTCAAACACTTATCTCAAAGGAATTTATCCAAGCGATAACTCCTTTTGATTTACAACAAATCATCAATGGAAAAGAACAGCAGTAATTGAACTGCACCCCAATTGTTAGACACAGTCTAACAATTGGAGGTGCAGTTTTTCTATGGCTAAATTTACAGCTGAT
>NZ_JAWRYM010000239.1:0-332 GCF_046534555.1 Bacillus sp. SIMBA_074
GGGGATGGTATTCAAATTCTTAAATATATTCCAGGTCAAGAGTATAAAGCTCATTTTGATTTTTTTACATCTGCAAGTAAAGCAACAAAAAACAATAGAATCAGCACAATCGTCATGTACCTAAATGATGTAGAGCATGGAGGAGAAACTTTTTTTCCTAAACTGAATTTTTCAGTATCACCTCAAAAAGGAATGGCAGTGTATTTTGAATATTTCTATAACGATCAAAACCTTAACGACCTGACTTTACATGGTGGAGCTCCAGTTATTACTGGAGAAAAATGGGTTGCAACACAATGGATGAGAAGGAAAAAATAGTCTCCAAATGTCAG
>NZ_JAWRYM010000240.1:0-331 GCF_046534555.1 Bacillus sp. SIMBA_074
GTGATGCTCGCCAGCGCCGCATCCGCATCACCCTTGCGCTCTCGCGACGACGCCGCCCGCGTGGAGAACGTGGTCGCGTACCCGCTCACGGCGCCCGCATCTCCGCGAGCCGGATCGTCGATCAGGCCTGGCAGACTCATTGCGCCGCCTGCTGCGCGAGCGCCTCGTCGTTGGCGGTGAAGGTCGATGCCACGGATGCCGCATCGGTCGCGGAGTTGGTCGCCGTCTGCGCGAGGGCCGACAGGATCTGCGTGAGCAGCGCCTCCGCATCGCCCAGCGCACCTTCGACCGAAGACGACCCGGTGCCGCCGAACGACAGACACGACGTGAC
>NZ_JAWRYM010000045.1:0-29039 GCF_046534555.1 Bacillus sp. SIMBA_074
GCCCGGTACAATACCGGGCTCATACCCTAGAGGCTGCCTAATGAAACGACCTGTCTAACTTTCGGGGGTCACTTCATTAAACGCCACGACTTTTTATATTAATTCGTACTAATTCCTCTCGCTGTCCAAATTCGATCGATTTCCGCGGCATGTTGTCCGCCGTATAAAAGAGCATCTGCTTGCTTAATCGCTTTCGCTCCATCACGGAATTTCGCATTTGGCGTTAATGACCAATGTGATTGTAAAATAATTTTTGTTGCTACATCACGTCCAAAAGATTGCGCCATTTCGTATTGACCTTGAGCCCAAATTTCCCCATCATTATGCACTTCATTCGTTATATCTTTCGGGTATACTTTATTCGTATCTAATCGGCGTAAGCACGTCGGATCTGAACTAGAATAAGCAGCCGCATCCCATTCTCCAATACATGCTTTCCCGTATCCTGTTGTCGATACTGCATCTTCATAAGTAGCACCTAAGAAGTCTCCAAATCCTTCTCCCATCGCTCCACCTTCTGGTGAACTTCCGAAGCCTGGCACTTGATTATCTTGAATAGAATGACCATATTCATGCGCAATAATGCCAGCATCTTCTGCATCATCTACTCCGCCAGTACCGAAAGTTAAAGCTTTCGTTGATGGAGAATAGAATGAATTATCGTCAGTTGTACCATTTACATTCACTTTAATCGAACGTTTATTAATATTTTGAAAGCCTAATCCTTGAATGTAACGCTGTAATGTATCAATATGATAATATGACATAACATCTTCAAAACTATCATTTGCACGTGTATAGTTAAATTGTAAGCTTGTAGATTTCGTCTTCGCTTTTGAAGAAATCGTAACATACTCACCAATTAAAAATCCTGTACCATCTAAACCTTTTAACGTAACAGTTTTCAATTGATTCGTTAATGCTGTTGAATCTGCATCATTATTATCTTTTAACCCTGCTAAACTTCCACTAGATACGACAGGGTTAGGTAAAAATACTTTTCCTGTTCCTTCTGCTTTTCGGTTTATATCAACTTTTTTAATTAACTTTCCATTTTCCGCATCAATGAATGTTTCCCATGCACCGAATGGATTATTAGAATGGACTACCACTTTATATACAGGAATAGCGACTCCCTCTTCAACAATATATCCGAATTCTTTTTCTGTAGGAGCCCATAAGTTTTGCTCACTTTCTCCTCCAACATACGCCATCGATTTTTGTTCTGCATCTTTTTCACTAATTTTTTTCGTAACTTCCTTCACACCTGTAACAGGCTGATAATCAGAAACCGCAAGTAAGCCTTTTCCCTCTCCGTTAAGAGTAACTGTAATTTGTTTTGAAAATACAGGCGCACCATTGACCACTTGTTGGAATCTAACATATGAAGCTACTGATGTTTCTGTTGTAGAAATATATTGCAAGTCTGAAAGGTCTGCCTTCAATCCATATTCCGTAGCATGTCCTTTTAAATATTCAATTGCTTTTTTCTGTGGTGAATAAGCTTCTAGCTTTACTTGCTGTTGTTTTTCCAGTGCTGAAACAGTAGAAATTGTCCCCATTACTAATGGCACAGTCATTGCCATTGCCACCATTTTTTTGTTTAACATAAAACCACTCCCCCTAATAAATTGAAAACTTTACCCCATTCCTATAAGGCTATTCCTGTCCACAAGTAACGAAATAAAGTGAATCTACGAGTAATTCTATACAAACAATTCTATTACCTTTACATTTTGGGTAAGTGAAATTTTCTCAATATTTATGTGTAAAACGAGAAAAATACTGTAGAAATATATTTCTTTTGTAAATTTCTTTACCTTATGCTTTTTAAAGTAATGTGTAAAAAAATAAGTTATTTTTTACCTAACGATAGGTTGAAAATAATATTAATGAATGATACGATTTATGTAACCTTTTTTATTAGGAGGACTTATCATGAGCAAAAGTGAAGAAACACTCTCTTCCATAGTCGAAGCAAGTTATCGACTATTTGCCGGTCACGGCATTGCCAAAACGACCTATACAATGATTGCTGAAGAAGTTGGTATTGCCAAGCCATCTATTTATTATTACTTTAAATCTAAAGATGCATTAATTGAAAGTATTTTTAATGAATTATGTGCAGCGATGCAGTTCTCCTCATTCTTTCATACAGAAGAATTTACGAAAGAGAATTTCATTGAGAAATGTGTTGAAATTGGCTTTAAAATGATAGACGAACAACAGAAAGATCCTTATTTTAATCGTGTATTACAAGAATATGTATTACTATCTTCAAGAAACGATATGTACAAAGATCGATTACTAACTGTACAAACAGAATATTTAAACGGATTTGAATCACTCCTAACAAAAGCAAATGAACTTCAACTCATTCAAAATAAAAATCTAGTTTCAAAAGCTCATATGTTAGCATTAGTTCTTGATAATATTGGGAATTTTATGATGTTACATTTAGATATGGATTATAAACAAATATGGATTGAAGCTGTAAATAGCATTTTTGAAAGCAGGGATTGAAGTGAATACAAAAAAGCGCATTATCGGCTTAGATTTTGCTAGAGCGTGGGCAATGTTTGGAATGTTACTAGTTAATTTCATGGTGATAACAGGGGCGGAAGGAAATGGACCTCCTCTGTTAAAAACCTTTATGACACTTTTTGAAGGTAGAGCTTCTGCCTTGTTTGTTATACTTGCTGGAATTGGCATAACTTTAATGACTAAATCATCTGTTGCTAGCCAAGAGAAAATAAAAATCAATACCAGCCGCATATTGATTTGGAAACGATCACTATTCTTATTTATTTTAGGATTATTATTGTATGTAATGGAATGGACGGGTGATATTTTACACTACTACGGCGTTTACCTTTTCATCGCTGCATTACTAATTACTGTACGAAGAACTATACTAATATGGCTTTCTATCATTATTTTACTTGCTGCACAATATCTCCAACTTACTTTCAACGCCTTCGAAGGATGGGGAGGCACAATCCCATTTATAAACTATATAGACTTTTGGACCTTAACAGGTTTTCTTCGCAACTTATTTTTTAATGGCTATCACCCTATTTTCCCATGGTTTTCTTTCTTCTTAATCGGTATGATAATTGGCAGATTAGATCTTCATAATAAAAATATTAGAGAAAGATTACTCTTACTCAGTATTACAATCACAATACTGACAGAACTTTTATCAAAAGGACTTACACACTTCTTTATTCCATACATCGGCAAAGAGGCAGCTACATTTTTGTTTAACACAGGACCCATTTTGCCCAATATATTATACGTCGCATCCGCTACAGGATCTGCTATTGCTATATTAATAATTTGCCTCTACATTGCTGAAAAATATGAAAATAATTGGTTTGTTACTTCCATTATACAAACAGGACAATTAACATTAACGCATTATGTAAGTCATGTATTTATCGGTATTGGCGCATTGATTGTATTAAATCGTATGGAACATCAAACACTACTTTTCGTTTTATTATTTGCTACTGCATTTTTCATTTTCAGTATTTTATTTAGCGTATTATGGCGAAGGAACTTTTCTAGAGGACCTATCGAATGGATTATGCGGAAAATAACTGATTAATTTATCTTCATACAAAAAAGGAAGTTGGAATGATTCCAACTTCCTTTTTTCTTTAATTAGCCGCGTTTAATTTAATTCGGATCTTTGTCTCACCTAAAGAAAGTTCATCGTCCTCATTCGTTAAGTGACCAAATGTAAATTGCTTGACGAGTAAGTTTTCTTCCAATAAATCTTTATGATTCGTTAACGTTTGCTGTAGTTCTTTTTCTGTATCAAGAATTACATCCACTCGTAAATTAACTGGTAAATTCAACTGCTTACGATATTCTTGAACTGCACGAATAAATTCACGTGCTACTCCTTCTTGTAACAATTCTTCCGTTACATTCGTATCTAACATTACCGTATATTGACCGTTAGTCGTATTTGAAAATCCTGATTTCGCAACTTTCTCTACTAATACATCTTCAGCTGTTACAACTACTTCTTCTCCTGGTTCTACTTCGTAAACTGCTCTTTCTGTAGATACAAAGTGTTGTACTTCTTCTTTTGATAATTGTTTTAGCCAGCCATTTACTGCATTCACACTTTTACCAAACTTCGGCCCAGCCGTTTTAAAATTCAGCTTTAATTGATAGGACGTGTATTTCGTTTCATCGAGTTCAACATGGAACGCTTTTACATTTAGCTCATCCATGATGATATCACGATAAGATTCCCAATCCATATCATTTTCATTATGCGCTAGTAATACAAGTTCTGCTAACGGCTGTTTTACTTTTAATGAATGTTGATTACGATTACTTCTTCCAAGTTCAACAACTTGTAAAACAGCATCCATTTCTGCTTCTAACTCAGGCTGGATAAGTGATTCGTTTACAACCGGATAATCTGCTAAATGAACGCTGCTTCTTTCTAAATTCAGATGAATATCCTCAGCGACAAACGGTGTAAATGGTGCGATTAATTTACTAATTGTTACAAGCACTTCATGAAGCGTTTCATACGCAGCTGCTTTTTCAGGATTCATACCAGATTCCCAGAAACGATTACGTGATCGTCTTACGTACCAGTTACTGACTTCATCTACAAGCGCCGCGATTTCACGAGCTGCATTCGTAAATTGATAATCATCAAGTGCTGTTCTCACTTTTTTCGTTGTGCTATGCAATCTTGATAATACCCATTCATCTAATTTCGTACGTTTAACTTCATACTTTTCTTTCGGATTATACTCATCTAAATTTGCATATAAAACGTAGAAGCTATATACATTGACTAACGTATCTACAAATTTAGATTTTGCTTCCAGTACTGTTCTTTCAGAAAAACGCTTTGCATTCCACGGAGCACTGTCAACAAGTAGAGCCCATCTTAAAGCATCTGCACCAAACTGATTTACTAAATCAACTGGATCTAGTGCATTTCCTTTACTTTTAGACATTTTCTGTCCTTCCTCGTCTAGAACATGCCCTAGTGATAACACTCGTTTATAAGGTACTTTTCCTGTATATAGTGCGGATACTGCTAATAAACTATAAAACCAGCCGCGTGTTTGATCAATTCCCTCTGCAATTACATCTGCTGGAAACTGTTCTTCAAATAACTCTTTATTTTCAAATGGATAATGATATTGTGCAAACGGCATGGAACCACTATCAAACCAAACATCGATTACTTCTGGTGTACGATTCATTGTACTTCCGCATTTTTCGCAGCAAACTTGCACTTCATCTACATACGGCTTATGCAATTCTAAATCTTCAGGTGTTTCTTTCGTACTATGCTTTCTTAATTCGGCGATGCTTTTCGGTGAGAATTGATGATCGCAGCTTTCACATTCCCATACGTTTAACGGTGTTCCCCAATATCTATTCCGGCTAATATTCCAGTCCACCATGTTTTCTAAAAACTTACCAAACCGTCCATGCTTCATATGGTCTGGATACCACTTAACAGAATCATTATTTCGTAAAAATGTTTCTTTAATCTCAGTTGTTCGGATTAACCAGCTTTCTCCTGCATAATAAAGTAATGGTGAATCACAGCGCCAGCAATGCGGATAGCTATGTTCATATTTTTCTTTATGATATAGCAAACCTTCTTTAGCTAAATAACGAACGATATCAACGTCACATTCTTTTACAAACTTACCTTTAAGAAATGGTACTGCATCCGTATACTCACCTTTCTCATCTACAACATGTAAGAACGACAATCCTTCACTTTGAACGACTTTATAATCGTCCTCCCCATATGCTGGAGCGATATGAACGAGTCCTGTACCACTATCTGCAGTTACAAAATCTGCTGCAATTACGTGGTACCCATTTGTAACTTCCTTCATCGGAAACGGTGCTGTATAAGATGTGTTTACTAATTCTTCGCCTTTATGAACGGATAATACTTCATAGTTTTCTTTTAGTACTTCTTGTACACGCTCTTTCGCAACAATGTATACATACCCTTCTTGTTTCGCTTTAACGTATTCCATATTTGGATGTACGGCAAGTGCAACATTCGCTGGAAGTGTCCACGGCGTTGTCGTCCATCCAAGGAAATATTCATTTTCACTATCTTTTACTTTAAACTTAACCGTTGCGCTTAAATCTTTCACTGTTTTATATCCTTGTGCAACTTCATGTGAACTAAGCGATGTTTGACAGCTTGGACAGTACGGTGAAACTCTATGCCCTTTATATAACAAGCCTTTTTCATGAATCGTCCCTAAAATATTCCATACACTTTCGATATATGGATTCTCTAGAGTAACGTATGGATCATCCATATCTACCCAATATCCAATGCTCTCCGTAAATTCACGCCACTGCTTCTCATATGTGAATACACTCTCTTTACACTTTTGAATAAATGGCTCAATGCCGTACTCTTCAATCTCATGCTTACCTGAAATACCAAGTTGTTTTTCAACGCCTAATTCTACAGGTAATCCATGTGTATCCCAGCCAGCTTTTCTTAACACTTTATATCCAGCCATCGTTTTATATCTTGCTACTAAATCTTTAATTGCCCGACCAAGTGCATGGCCGACGTGTGGTAAACCGTTCGCCGTTGGTGGTCCTTCATAAAACACAAACGATTGTGCGCCTTCTCTATTCTGAATTGATTGTTCAAAAATGCCCTGTTCGTTCCACTGCTTACGAATACGTGTTTCTCTCCCTACAGCTGACTCTTTTACATCTACTTTCTTCATGTACAATCACTCCTTTGAATGTTTTAAAAGCACACAAAAAACCCGCCCCTATGAAGTAGGGACGGGTTTACCCGCGTTACCACCCTAATTCTATTAGCTTTTCACTAATAGCACTTAGCAACGTACTAATATACGCGTTCTTTGTAACGGTAGACATCCGTCCGAGCTTACTTTATTCAGCCACGGCTCCTCGGAGATGATTTTCAAATAACGTCTGCACACCGGCTTTCAGCAATACACCGACTCTCTGGAGAACAGCTCACTATTTTACTCTTTCTCGTCTTCAGATTTGTATACTTTATTAAAAGTTATTCTATGCCATTAAACAATTAATTGTCAACTAATTCGAAATATATTTTTATTTATACCCTTTTTCTCTATTCTTATACAATCACTTTTCAAATTCTCGCAGTCCTGCTAAATCTTCATCTTCCTCTGCAAGTTCAGCGAAAAATCCTGTTTCATCTTCACGAAGCACAATTTCAAGTTCATCTCTTGCCTCTTCATTTCTGTTTAATAATGTTAAATAACAAGCATGATCGTATCTTGCTAGCAAGTCAGTAGCATCAATTGCTAATATTTCACTTGTTATTTTTTCTGCCTTTGTCGTTTGCCCAGCTCTATGATACGAAGATGCTAAAGCAAGAAGAATTGCTGTTTCATTTGGATGATGTACAGAAGCGTCTTCTAATAACTGAATCGAGTCCTCAATTCTCTCTTGACTTTGATATATTTCTGCTAAAGCAAGGAATCCTCTACTTACAAATGGTGTTTTCTCAATTAATTGCAAGTGAATTTTTTCGGCTTTTCTTTCTTCGCCTAGCTTACATAATACATTCGCTTGTAGAAGAAGTGTATCATAATCATCCGGTAGCTCGCGAACCATTTGTTTCGTTAATTCAAAAGCATCTCGTAACATATCTTCTTCTTCACACTCAATGAAAAGATTTACAAGTTGCTTCGCTACATCATAATCCCACTTATTTTCTAACGATGTTTGTAAAACCTCTATAGCTTCTTTATTCATCGCCGCATTCTCATAAAATATTGCGAAACGCTGCGCTGCCATACTATTTTTCGGATTTAACTTTAAAGAGATTTCAAATAACTCGATAACAACTGTAACCATTGAAATTTCCTTCGCACGATTTTTCATGCGATAAAATGCTCTTGTAAATATAGATTTTTTCGGTTGCTCATTTTGCTGTCTTTCTACTAATCTTTCGGCAACCGCAGTAGCTGCATACATAAACGCTGTACTTCTTTCTGCTTTTTTCACCTTTAACGTATGAAGTACGTCTCGTATTTGGGATAATTTTTTATGTTGCTCCATTGCTTTTACGTACACACCAAAAATACGTTCACTTTCCAAATCTTTATGCATTACTTTCAGCGCAACTTCGATTGCTTCTGCACTCTGCTTTTTAACTAGCAATTTCGCATAATGATATAGTACTTCCACATGCGCTTCATCTATTTTCATTGCGCATTCGATATATTCTTTTTCTTTATCTATGTCATTCATCGCGCCAAACACGTATGCAATCGCATCTAAACGCCATGTTTCAGGAACTTCTTCCTCCAATTTCTCTAGTTCAACTAGCAATTCTTCCTGAAGATTCATTTCTACTGAAAGCTGCGCTAAATATTCCATATTTATATGCATTGGTTCTTCTTTCATCGCCTGGACCATATGCTTTTGTTCTTTGGAACGATTCTCTTCTTTTTCGTATATTTCAGCAAGCTGCAAATGTACACCTAAGAAGTTCTTATCCATTTCTAAACATGTTTCATACGCATGCTTTGCTTCTTGAAATTGCCCTAACGCCATGAATGTTTCACCGATACGGAAATACGGCAATGAATCTTGTTTTTTCTTAAGTGCATCATTATACCGTTTTATCGCCTGATCATACTGTCCAATAGATTCATATAAAACACCTGCGTAACAACCGTATTCAATTACATCCTCTTTTTCTTTTTCTAACGTTCTTAAAAATGCTATGCCTCGTTGCACAAAAGCTGTGTCTTTTATTCGATTTACATACTCCTCCAACACGCTCGCTATATTAGCGTATACGCTTCGTATACCGTTCTCTAATTTAGAAAGTGCAAGTTTTAACTCTTTTTCATCCTCGCCTAATGCCATTTCAGCATCCCATAACACCATACCAGCATTCATAAGGAAATCTTGATTGTCTTCAAATTGCTTATTAATACTGACAATATAGTTTTTTGCATCCTTATATTGTTCCTTTGCCATATAAACTTGAATTAAACCGAAATGAGAATATACATCTTCATTATTTTCTTCTAAAGAACACTTATATATAGTTTCCGCTTCTTCAAGTTCATCATTTTGAAAATGAAAATCTCCTAAACGAACATATAAAGACGCCTGATCTTCACAATTTTGAATTCCTTGTAATAGAATCTCCTTCGTATTTTTCTCATCATCCAAATCCGATTCATAGATTTCCGAAAGCTTCGTATATAAATAGGCTGCTGTTTTATCTAATTGAATCGCCACTTTAAGTCCTTTTACCGCCAAATACACTTTCCCTAAATACTGAGCACATCTTGCACGTTCATACCATATGTGCGCTTCATATTTATATTCTTTTAATAAATCATTAAAGAATCCATATGCTTCTTCATATCGTTCTAAATCTATTAAAATTAAACCGTGATTTACAAGTGTAAACCTTTCTGGACTACGTTCTATAGCTGTTAGAGAATACTCTAGCCCCTTTTCGGATTGATCCATATACATGTATGATAATGCTAAGAAACTCCACGCAACTGGTTGATCTGCATCCAATTGTAATGATGAACGAAAACTAGCAATCGATTCTGCATAATTATCTTGCTCAAAAGAATAACGTCCATTTATAAAATGATACAACGCTTGATTGCTTTTCTTCTCCACACTTTGAAGCATCTGTCCTGCTTTTTCCATATCCTGCAGACGAATAAAACACTGTGCACTATGCAATTTCACAAAGTCAGAGCTCGGAAACTTTTTCATTAATTTTTCTATACAAAACTGAATAAAATCTTTATCTACTTCAGCATCTAAATGTTTAATCGTATATAACCAAGTGTTTGGATTTTCACTTGTTTCTTTTAAAAATAGTACTAACTTTTCAATTCCCTCTTTATCTTGCTCACCTAAATGATCTGTAAGAGAAAAGATTGTTTTATAATATGTGTGTTCTTCCTCATTTAAAAATGAAAGTTGTTCCATTCTATCTTTTGGTATAAACGTAATAGCTAAACAATCTGTATAACGATATTTTTCTTGCAACTTATCATATTCCACAAGAATCGGTTCCAAGAAATTCGGATCTTGAATATAAAAAGCTTGTAGTACATCGTCATAACCAGAAAGCACTTGTACATGGGAAGCGTGCTCAATATCTATACTTAATAAAACGGGAATACCTTGATTGAGTAATCTCTTATAATTTTCCTCATTCCCTTGAAAATAACGATATTCGTAACCTTGCTCTTCTATATATGTAACTGTATCTGAAAACTTAGAACCTGTTACATCAAAAATATGTTGTGCAATTTCATCTTGCGTACGTTTTTCTCCCCATACCCCTAACATCATTTCCAAACTTGTCGGAACGCAATAGTTATCCTTTTGTACAACCGGAACTATCGGTAAACGAACCTTTTTTCCATCAGGATTTTTTTCTATATGATGATATAGAGAATTTTTCAAACTCTTTTCATTTTTCAATAGTGCTTGCAAATCGTGAATATTATTCATTTTATAAAATGCTTCTGCACGTAAATGTATAAAATAAGTTGTATATGCATGATGCGGAAGCATATGATTAATTTTATCTATTACCGCTAACATTTCTTCATAGCGCTCTAAATCTAATAAATATTTTACTTTTTCAAAATAGAAATATGGTACTTGAGGAAACTTTGCAATCGCATCATTAATGAGTTGTAACGCTCGCTGCTGTTCACCTTTATATGCATATAATTGCGCCAATAAGTACGTAGCTAACTCTTCACAATCTTTATGCTGCTGACCGGATAAAAGTTGTTCCTCTGCCTTCTCCCACTCACCAGTCTGTATATATAAGTAACCCCATTTATCAAAAACTGCACGCGTACTATGCTTTTCCGCCTTTTGCATATAGGCATAGGCCTCTTCATTTCGATTCATATCTAGCAAACATCTAACTAACGTAAAGTATGCTTTCGTTAAAACATCCGCATCAGTTTCCTCTTCATTTACCTTTTCCAAAGAATCTTTTAATAATTGTTCAGCATCAAGGATTTTACGCTCATCAATTAATTCATCACAATATAAAGAGAGCGTTCTCATATTTGGGAATTTTTTATAAGTATAACGAATTAAAAAGGAGCTATATTGATGCATCAAACCTTCATCAGCAAGACGAATTAATGTATCAAACTCCTTAGGTGACGAGACGTTAGAAAGCCAGTTCTTCACGTATGATAACTTATTCGTTTCTTTTATATGCGCAATTTCATTATTTATCTCATGTAATCCATCTAGGAATCTCTTTTCTTTCAAACAAATCTCTAATTGCTTAAAATCTAGCATGCATTCACCTCAAATTATTATTTATACTGCCATTTACAAGCAGTATTCTAACCTACTTGCTTAGATTTTACACATCATATAGTATGCATTCAACTAAAACCTCATATAATGAACGATATTATTTAATATTATTCAAGTTTATAACTAAATATCTTAAAAACATTGATTTTTATGGGAATTTTGTTTAATTTGATGAAATATCATGTGTTATTAGAACATCGATTTTATCCTCTTTTTTGAGGCTTCGTTCAGTGGATGAAATTATATCAACGATTCGACAAGATATATTGATTTACCGACAAAAATGACAATTATCCCATCTTCTATTTCATACTATTAGCGAGGTTGTTTCACTTATCAAATTTTAAATCCACAAAAACACCGTAATGATCACTTGGGAATATGCATGATGAAGTTAGTACTGAATCTGCAAATATTGATATATTTTCTATATTTTGAAATTCAAACGCGTCATTTTCTTGTATCATAACCCAATCATATCGTCCTCCTTGCTTTTCATCCCCTATTAAGTTTGTATTCTTTCCATAATCTAAAGTTGGCTGAGCACGAATGTTATCTTGATTTTCTTTAAACTGAGCCACATCTATCCATTGATTACTTATTAAGTATTGATGCACCCCTGAATGTGGATCATCATTAAAATCACCACATAATAATTCGTAGCCAGTACCTCTGTTTTTAATCCAATTATTCACGGTATTCATTTGCTCTTTTCTTACCTTACTAGATTTCCAATTTAAATGAACATTCGTTATCCCGAGCTTATACTCTTTATATTTTAACATAATTCGAATGGTACAATAATTCGATTCCTCTATACCTGTTTCCCAAATAGCTTCTTCAGCTAAGATAGGAATTTTACTTAAAAAAGCTAGGCCTTCATCTGGAGAATCTGGATACTCTTTAAATACACAAACCGGATATCCAGTTTGATCTGCTATATACTGCGCAACATTTTTCTTTGGTCCATAAGTAACACAACTTCTAACTTCCTGTAGAGCAAGAATATGAGGAGCAACATTTTGAACTTCCTCACAAATAGCCCCTAATCTCTCTGACCACAAAGTTTGATGATTCCAAATGTTGAGGGTAGCAATTCTCATTATATCCCTACTTTTCTAACATTAGATTTATCTCCTTATTTCACCGTATGTAATTTTCATATTAGGGGCATATACCAAAGCAGAATGTATATGAAACACTTCAAAAAATCGTAGTTCTGCTTCATATTGAGCGAGCGCTTCAGCAAATGTTAAGCCCCGACTCATTAAACGGTCTATAAAGTGTTGTTTTTCACCTGGATTACTAGCAATCCCCTCTTCTTTTAGAGAATTATATAATCCTTGCTTATCATTTTGATTTAAATTAGGATCTAAAAAATTCACTTTATCACTTACTCTACATTCAATATTTTTAACACCTAATTCACTTAAATACATTGGTATTTTCATGCCAATATTGCCATCTTTACCACTTCTGTGTGCATCTTCTTCAAATAACTTCTGCAAAACACCAAGCTGGATAATTTCCGATTGAATTAATCCGTCTAGCGTGTATGAGGACATATTAGAAATCCAATTCGGCTCAAAACATATTATCTTTCCTCCCTCCTTAATTGAATTTATCATTTTTTGCAACATCGTTTTGGGCGAATTCATATGTAATAAGAAAGCATGACTGACAGCTATATCATATTTATTTTCCAATTCAATTTCTGTAGCATCTCCTTCAATAAATTCTGATTCATATGGAAGCGAACGAAACAACTCTCTCGCTTCAGCTATTAATGCTTCCCCGCTATCAATACCTGTATACTTTGATCCATTTGGAAGTAACGGCAACAAAATTAAACCTAAGTAGCCATACCCACAACCGTAATCAACAATATGTACTGGCTCAGAAATCTTCCAAACTGTATTTACTAAAAAACTTAAATAATCATCGTTATAATATAAATCTCTCGTATTTCTTAAATACTCTAGCTTACTATTCCAATCATACTCTTCCAAGTACAATACCTCCTTTTATATACAAAACTAAAGTTCTCCATTCAATAAACGTATTCCTATGTTTCTAATATTTTTAGAGATTTTTAGTTCTAATTATTGCGTTAAATCGTACATGTTCTTTCTTCTCCACCTATTTGACAAACTAATTTTTTAAAAAAATAAAAAGGATTACATACCTGAAACGATATATAATCCTTTTCATAAAAAAGAAATACATAGAAATTTAGATAGTACAATCACAATCTGAGCAATCGGTACAATCTATTACGTCACAATCTAAATCTCTCTTTTTTTTGCTTCTTTTTAAATAAAAATATAGTAGCACCATAAATAATAGGCAAATAACAAAAGCTATTGTTGCTTCTATATATTTTTCATGAATGATAAAACCAATTCCACTTCCACCTGATATAAAAATTAGAATTATGTAAATCCAAAACATGTAAGTAGCTACCTCCGTTGATATGTGGTTTAAGATGTAATCCATATAATACTAGATGCAATAAATAGTCCCATACCATTACCGCTTAATAAGCCGGTAGTTACTCTTAGCAAATTTGTGCTGCTTCGCCATTTCCACTTTTGGGTGAATCCATCAATTAATAATGGAATTTGAGCAAAAAAGGATAGCATCAATGAGAGACTAAACGAAGGTGTTATTAAAAAGTAAATTGGAAACATACATAAACCAATAAACATACCTGTGCATCGCGCACATAAAGGCATGTATTTTTGTAGTTTAAGAAAACTCCTTTCCGGTAGTCTATGACAAGGAATGTTTAAAATGAAACTTCGAATCAATACGGACCATCCTCTCTACAAATATTTTAATTGATTTCGTAACAAAATTATAGAATTCTTACACTTCGTAGCGTATAACACTTTATAAATAAGAATTTATTCAAAAAAATACAAAAAGACAAATCAGGTTAATGACCGCCTGATTTGCCTCTTTGTTACAAAATTTTTATTTTACATCTCCTCAGGTGCCCCTACCCCAAGTAAACGTAATCCCTCTTTTAATACAACCGTCACAGCATACACTAATGCGAGTCTACTGTCTTTCTCTTCGCTCTCTTCTAATATACGAACATTTCCATAATATTTATTGAACGCTTGCGCTACATCTAATACGTATTTTGAAATAATAGATGGCTCATTTTTGTTGAAGGCCGCTTCAATTGCTTGCGGGAATTTATTGAGTAATTTTACTACACTCCAGCTGTAATCGTCTTTTAATTCAAAAGTACACGTTTCAAATTCTACACTTTCTTTTCTTAAAATAGAGCAGGCACGCGCATGTGTGTACTGCACATATGGTCCTGTTTCTCCTTCAAATTTCAACATATTTTCTAATGAGAATTCGATATTATGCATACGCTCATTTTTTAAATCGTGGAAGATAACCGCTCCAACACCGACTTGTTTTGCCACGTCTTCTTTTTGTTTTAAATTAGGATTTTTCTCTTCAATATTTTGTTCCGCAAGTGCAACAGCTTCTTCTAACACTTCTTCTAATAAAATAATTCTGCCCTTACGTGTCGACATTTTCTTACCATCTTTTAATATGAACCCGAACGGTACATGTTCCATACCATCCACCCAGTTATAGCCAAGCTTTTTTAATACAGTGAAAAATTGATTAAAATGTAAACTTTGTTCGGGTCCTACTACATATAAAGCTTTATCAAATTCGTATGTGTTTTGACGATACAATGCCGCTGTTAAATCACGTGTTGCGTAAATAGTTGCACCATCTGATTTTCTAATTAAGCAAGGCGGCATACCTTCTTCTTCTAAATTAACGACTAATGCTCCTTCTGATTCTTCAAGTAAATCGTGCTCTTCTAAAATCCCAATAAAGTCTTCCATTTTATCGTTATAGAAAGCTTCTCCTTGAAAGTTTGTAAATTCCACACCGAGAAGTTCATAAATACGAGAAAATTCTTTTAAAGACTCATGACGGAACCAATTCCAAAGTTCGACTGCTTCTTCATTTCCTTCTTCTAGTTTTTTAAACCATGAGCGTCCTTCTTCTTCTAGTTCTTTGTTCTCTTTTGCTTCTTCATGAAACTGAACATATAACTTAAATAACTCACGAATTGGATCCTCTTTAACAACCTCTTCATTTCCCCATTTTTTATATGCAGTAATTAACTTCCCAAACTGCGTGCCCCAATCGCCAATATAATTGATTCCGACAACTTCATAGCCACATTTTTCGGCGATATGTTTCAGCGAATTACCAATCATTGTAGAACGTAAATGCCCCATTGAAAAAGGTTTCGCGATATTAGGAGAGGAATAATCGATAACTACCGTTTTTTCACATCCAAAGTGATTTTGACCGTACTCTTCTTTCTCCGCTAAAATTGTTTTTAATACTTCATCACTTACTGTTTCACGATTTAAAAATACATTTACATAAGGACCAACAGCCTCTACTTTCGTAAAGAACGGATCATTTAATTTCTCCGCCAATTCCTTCGCTATAATAGCTGGTGATTTTTTATATTGCTTCGCTAGTGAAAAGCATGGGAACGCTGCATCTCCGAATTCATCTTGTTTTGGTGTTTCGATTAAATCTAAAATTTGATTTTGTGTTAATTCATTCGTAAAAATATTCGATAAACTTTTCGCAAACTGCGTTTTATAATTCATACTATAACCTCCTTATTTTTTAAAACACAAAAAACTCGTCTCTAAAAAAGAGACGAGTTTTAACCCGTGGTACCACCCTTGTTGTTCATTTCGAACCACTTTCCCGTTTATAACGAGGACAGGGGGCCTCGGCTTACTCTACTACTCGTTCAAGAAGCGTCTCCGAAGTGCGCTTCATCTTTTTCTTCCGCACTAGGCTCACACCATCCCTAGCTCGCTTTCCTTCTGAAAAAGACTACTCTCTTCATCACCGACAGTATATTTAATTAATTATTGCTTATTATACATCTTTTCAAACAATTAGCAAGGGTCAATTACACCAAAATGAAACTTAGCACTTTTTCTTTTATATACGTAAAAATTGTGTTTTTCAAATCTAGAACTACGGAAATGATCTTTCAGAACGACACGCTTTCTCGCCACACGCTTCGCTTCCGCAATTGTTTCGTCAGTAATATCATGATACAAAGCGAAGTGTTTTAACCCTTTAATTCCATCTGATTCTATGACAGTTTCTTCGAACATCGGATCTAGGTATACGACGTCATAACTATTATCTTCACATTGTGTTAAAAATGCGTAATGCTCCGTTTGCTTCACATCGATTTGTTGCATTGCTTCATCAATTTCAGAAACGAATGAAGACCATGTTTGCAAGCCTTTTTTCATGATATAAGCCATATATTCATTTCCTTCAAGCCCTGTTACTTTTCCACTTTCGCCAACGATATAACTAGCTACAATACTATCTGATGCCATACCGAGCGTACAATCTAATACTGTCATTCCGCTCTCTAATTTAGCAGCTTGTACAAACGGATCGTGCTCTCCGCGCATTAACCTTTTCACACGAAACATCGCTGAGTTTGGATGAAAGAAAAACGACTCTTCCGTACCTTTTGGATAAATGGCTAATCGATTTTTCCCTACGACAAGTACATCTTGTTCATACTGCTCATGCAATTTATGTACAGGTATATCATTACGTATAACGAAAGAACTATTTAATTCTGCTGCTACCTTATTTGCATAAGCTGTCAATTCTTTATTTGTTCTTCCTGCTGTTGTTACTATCATTTTTTCACCTCTATATAAAGAAAAGAGGGAGATTCACTCTCCCCCTACTTTAGCAATTCTTTTCGAAAGCTTGTTCTAAGTTTGTAATAATTTCGTCCATTGTTGCGCCTTCAATTTCATGACGGTGAATGAAGTGCACAACTTCTTTTCCTTTTAGTAATGCCATAGATGGTGAAGATGGAGGAATTTCTCCGAAGTATTCACGCATTTTTACAGTAGCATCTTTATCTTGACCTGCAAATACAGTTACAAGATGATCAGGTTGTTTTTCAGCACGTACAACCGCTTGACCTGCTGATGGGCGTGCTAAACCAGCTGCACAACCACAAACAGAGTTTACAACTACTAAAGTTGTACCTGATGCATTCTCCATAAATTCTGTTACAGCTTCTTCTGTAGTTAACTCTTCAAATCCAGAACGCACTAACTCTTGGCGCATTGGAATTACCATTTGACGCATGTATTCTTCATATGCATTTGACATCTTGTATCTCTCCTTCAACTTTCATTCCAAATTCATCATATCACGCTCTATTAATAGGTGCAAAAGAAAGATAACGATGATTTCATTTTTTTGAAGGGATTTCACAAACCCCTTCACGACAGTGTCCAACTGGGACAAGTTTTCTATTGTTGGCAATATAATCGTATACTTTATTTCCAAATCCAAGGACGATAGATAGTTTTATAAAAGGTACTGCAAACCAATAAGATGGAACGGCCTTTGCTAATACGTTGATGCTATGAATTCCGTCATACCACTTATTATTTTTTAAAATATACAATCTTTGTTCCATCTTACTTTGTAATTCTTGAGAAAGTTCATACTTCTCAACTACATCTTCATCTCGAAATGAAACAAATTTCATCTTACCCTTTTTATCTAATCTTTTCGTACGTTCTGCAACCGCCGTACACATCGGGCACCAACTATCATAGAAAACAATCATAAACTATTCCCCTTTACGAGACTCCGTCATTTGCTTCCATACTGATCCTTTTGCTTCTTCGCCGCCTTCAATACGTTCTAAAGCTAAACGTGCTTGCATCGCCACTTCAAACTCCGGATCATCTTCTGCTGCTTTTAGTGCCGGAATTGCACTTTCATCACCAAGTTCAAATAAGAACATTGCTGCACGCCAGCGTACTAATTTACTTGAATCTTTCAGAGATTTAATCATAACGAACATCGCTGCTGGATCACCTACGTCCGATAAGCAATCTCCTGCTGTACGACGAACACTTACTGAACGATCTAATAACGCTTTATATAATAACGGCAATACTCCATCACCTTTTACCATACCTAAATAAGCTGTTGCTAAACGGCGGATAGATACTTTCTCATCATCTAATGCCATTTTCAATACCATCATATCTTCTTCCGTTGGATCCATTTGTTCTAAAGCTGCAAAACGGTTTTTCCAGTCAGAATCTTTCATCATCTCTTCTGTTACTTTATATGGCTCACGCTTTTGAATCGTTACTTCAACAGCACCTGCTTGATCTAATAATTCTTTAACCGTTTCATTTACACGTTCTTCTGAATAAGCAGCAATAATTTCTTCTACTACTTCTTTCCCGATTTCTTCAAAATTACCGTAACGTGTACTTTGCTCTACCCACTTACGCTCTTTCACAACGTTAGGTGCAGACATTTGCACTTTCATAATTGATTCTTTAAAACGATCAGGTAAACCAACACGCTCTTCTGAGGTCCCATCTGTTAACTTCACTTGCATCGGAATTGTAAAGAACATTTGAACAAACACTTTTACTTCTCCAAAATGAGAAAGTTGTTGTTCTTCGCTTTCTTCCACTATTTCTTCACCGAAAACAGCACGAACTTGTTGTAATAAAACTTTCCAGTCATACTTCGCATTTCGCTCCACTGCTAAAAAGTCTGCAACATGATACACACCTTTAATGCCTTCAATCTTCAAAATTTCTTGCACTTGCACTGGTGCTTGTTCTTTATTTTCATTTGTATAATTATTACGCGCTCCTGATGGTAATACTTCATTCAAAATAACTTTCATTGTATTTGGACTTGGCGTCGGTTCAATTGCTTTAATCTTCACGTAAAAAACTCTCCTTTATTGCGTGTTCTTAGCTGTATTGTAACATGTTACCCCTTTATACTCCTACTCGGATGCTTAATTTTATTGATTTCTTCCCATCATCATACTTTCTCTTTCCACCTAATTAATCCGAAACTATCATTAAAATTCTAATATTATTGCGATGCACTCTCCCGCCTTCTCTCTAAAAATGTAATATTCTCAATCAGAACTTCAGTTCTATATACTCTCTTTCCTTGTTCATCATCGTAATTACTCGTATGAATACGCCCTGTAATCCCAACAAGTGAGCCTTTCGTACAATATTCTGTTACATTTTCAGCCGACCTTCTCCATACAACACAATTAATAAAATCTACTTGTTGCTCACCTAAACTATTTCGAAAACCTCTATTCACCGCAACACATATTCGTGCATAAGCGACACCTTGTTTTGTGTAGTATAATTCTGGCTCCTTTGTCAATCTACCTATTAATACAACTCGATTCATCATAAGTTATACCACCTCACATATTTTTCTTCATTGTAAAGAAAAATGTTGGAAGGGTAAAAAGCGCAAAATGATATGTTTGTAAGCAAAAATTATTACTTTATATCTTACAAATCAAAAAAAGAAACCCTACATAGTATAAACATGTAAGGTTTCCAAAAATATTATACTTCACTGCAAGATATGTAATATCCTCCGCGGGCCATCTTTATTTCAGCGCGGTACATTACATTTTCTAAGTAGAAAGTAATCGGTTTAACTTTACTCTCAATTTTTAATTGTTCATTACATTTAGCCGCATAGCTTTCAATAGCTGAACGAATAACTTCTGCTGATGGATATGTTAAAGCGTCATCTAGTTCTATGAAAAAACTTTTAGAAAATAGTTTTTTCATAATCCCTTTTTTCTCTTTCATCATATTCCATCCCCCTTCAATTTAAGTCGCCAACATCCATATTTTCAATTTATCTTTAAAAATAAAAAAACCTGCACATTTCATGCAGGATTTTTTATTAGTCATTTTTCGTAAAGTAAGAAACGAAACGAAGAATTTCTAAGTATAACCATACTAGAGTCATCATTAGACCCATTGCACTGTACCACTCCATATATTTTGGAGCTTGGCTACGTGCACCATTTTCGATTAAATCGAAATCTAGTAATAAATTTAATGCAGCAACTACAATAATAACTGCACTAATGATCATACCAATTGTTCCACCTTGGTGAATATATGGAACAGAAACACCGAACATGTTTAATAAGAATACGATTAAATACATAACCATAATTCCCATTGTTGCTGCCATAACACCTGTGCGGAATTTATCAGTTACCTTCACTACGCGTGTTGCATATAAAACTAACATCGCAAATAGAATTGAGATTGTTAGTAATACAGCGTTTAAAACGATAGAATCCTGAAATTTCATTGCATAAACTGCTGAAATACTTCCTAACACTACCCCTTCTACTGCCGCATAAATCGGTGCACCAATTGGTGATATGCGCGGGAAGAAGATAGATGCAAATGCAACGATTGCCGCAATAACTAAAGCACCAATTAATACTGGCATTTTCATCGTACCTTGCGTCATCTGTATGTATGAATAGACAGACGTTGCAAGCAGCAATATAAGCATGATAAACGTTTTGCCTACTGTTCCGCCAATAGTCATCGCGGAAGTATTTGCTCCCTCTTTACGGAATGCCTCTTTTTTCAACATTGGATTAGATGTTCTCATTTTTTCCCTCCTAAAATAGGTTCTACCAATAGTGTAAAGTTTTTCTCTTTACTTTTCAATATATGCAGCTTGTTTTTATTTTAATCCTTCAACGATGTCGGATAGTTCACTCCATCGTTCCATCGTTTTTTCTAGCTCTTCTTCTATCTTCTGCCCTGCTTCAGATAATTCTTGGGCCTTTGTGAAGTCAGATCCAACATTCGTAAGTTCTTCTCCAATTGATTCAAGTTTCTCTTCTAGTTGTGCAATTGTATCTTCAATTGTTTCCCATTCACGCTGCTCATTGTAAGAAAGTTTACGTTTACGTTGTTGTTTCGGAGCCTCTTCTACTACTTTTTTCTCCTTTTGAACTTCTGCTTTCTCAATGAGTTCTCTCGTTTTTTCCATTTCTAAATACTCTGTATAACTACCTAGGAATTCACGCACTTCGCCTTCGCCAGTAAAGATGAACAATTCATCTACTACTTTATCTAAGAAGTAACGGTCATGCGATACAGTTAAAACGACACCTGGGAAATCTTCTAAATAATCTTCTAGCACTGTTAATGTTTGTGTGTCTAAATCATTCGTAGGCTCATCAAGTAATAGTACGTTTGGTTCTCCCATTAAAATACGCAATAAATATAACCGTCTTCTTTCGCCACCAGATAGTTTACCAAGCGTTGTTCCATGTGAATGCGGTAGGAATAAGAAACGTTCTAACATTTGAGATGCGCCAATTACTTTTCCGTCTGTCGTATGAATAACTTCCGCAATTTCTTTAATGTATTCAATCATACGCTGGTTTAAATTCATCTCTTCATTTTCTTGCGTATAATAGGCAACTTTTACAGTTTGTCCTACTTCAATTTCACCACTATCAGGAGAGAATTTTCCTGCAAGCATATTTAATAGTGATGATTTTCCGCTTCCATTTGCTCCGATGATTCCGATACGATCACCAGGCTTCACAATATGATTAAAGTTATGTAATACTGTTTTATCACCAAATTTTTTCGTTACATCTTTTAATTCGAGTACTTTCTTTCCTAAACGACTTCCACTTAGTGCAATATCAACTGATTGCTTCGCTGCTGGTCCTTCTTGTCCCTTTAGCTCATCAAAACGCTGAATACGCGCCTTTTGTTTCGTAGAACGGGCTTTTGCACCACGGCGAATCCAAGCAAGTTCACGACGATATAAATTTTGGCGTTTTGATTCTTGTGCCGATTCTTGCTCTTCACGAAGTGCTTTCGCTTCTAAAAATGTACTGTAGTTTCCTTCGTAGCTATACAGTTTACCGTTATCTAATTCAAAAATACGGTTTGTCACACGATCTAAGAAATAACGATCATGGGTTACAAGTAATACCGCACCTGTATATCTTGCTAAATATTCTTCTAACCATTCAACTGTCTCATGGTCAAGGTGGTTCGTAGGCTCATCCAAAATTAATAAATCAGGTGTTTCAATAAAACATTGCGCCATTGCAATACGCTTTTTTTGTCCACCAGATAGGTTTCCAACAGTTGCTGTAAAATCAGTAATTCCTAATTTCGTTAATAACGATTTTGCATTCGCATTTGCTTCCCATGCACTCATCGCATCCATACGTTGCTGCACTGCAAATAATTGTTCCTGTACTTTTTCATTACTTGGATCTTTTTCGATATTTAATAACGATTGTTCATAATCACGAAGAAGACGAATTAAAGGTGTATCACCATGGAACACTTGCTCTAATACTGTTAGTTTTTCATCAAACTCTGGTTGCTGTGATAAATAACTAATTGTATATCCGCGTGAATGCGTCATATCACCTGTATCAGGAGTTTCTAATCCTGCAATAATTTTTAATAACGTTGATTTACCAGTACCGTTTACACCGATAATTCCGACACGTTGTCCTTCTGTAATACTACATGATAATCCATCAAATAACGGTTTTTCTCCGTATGATTTCGATAAGTTCTCCACAGTTAACATTTTCATATTTGTGCATTCCACTCTTTCATAAATTGTTCAATAAACTGTTCCATATAACGATGACGAACTTCAGCCTCTTGTTTTGCTGCGTTCGTGTTCATTAAATCTTTTAGTTTTAAAAGCTTTTCATAAAAATGATTTAAAGATGGATCATTATTTTTTCTATATTCATCTTTCGTCATCACTTCTCGAGGAGGGATAGTTGGATCATACATTAATCTCCCTTTCGCTCCTCCGTATGCAAACGTTCGAGCTATTCCAATTGCACCAAGAGCATCTAAACGATCCGCATCTTGAACAATTCTCCCTTCAAGTGACTCAACTGTGCCACCATGACCGCCCTTATAAGACATATTGGCGATGATATGAAGAACATGCTTACTTTCCTCTTCTTCAACACGTAACTCTTCTAACCAATCAGAAACTTTTTTCATTCCTGCTTCTTCACTCTCATTTAACTTCTCATCTGCTACATCGTGAAGTAATGCTGCCATTTCAATTATAAAACGATTTCCCCCTTCTTGCTCGGATAAAGAAATCGCCAATTTATGTACGCGTTCAATATGATACCAATCATGCCCACTCGCATCTTTTTCTAAAATATGCTTTACGAAAGTTATTGTTTTTTGTATTTTTTCTTGTTTTATCATTTTATCTTCACCCAGTTACTTATTGTAACACGCCCGCATTTTTTCATCACATATTTTCTTGTCCGCCCATATACTAGGTGGTAGGCATCATTATGAAGGAGGAATAAAAATGTTCTATAATAACCAACCGCCTTACCCACAACAACCTCTTTATCCTCAACATCAGGAACAAAGATATGCTGAACAATATGAGGAGCAAGAGACACAACATCAAGAGCCACAATACGAACAAAATCCATACGCAACACCGCAAAATCAAGAAACTGAATATCCTCAAAACCCTTATGACACACGTCCAAATTATGAATATCCTCAAAATCCATACGTAGCACAACCTAGCCAAGAACCTCAATTTCAAGGTAATCCATACGAGACGCAACCACAATATCAACAAAATCCATACCAACAACAAATGTATCAACCAAACTATGACGCACGTGTCTCACCACCTAAACCACCAACAATTGATCCGACGCAACAACAAATTTTACCACCTGGGCCGATTTTAGATATTACACAACCACAAATTTTACCACCTGGACCTATTACAGAACCAACGCAACAACAAATCCAACAAGTTGTCGGTACACAGTTTTTACCTTTAAAGAAACCTGTACTTGATTTCGTAAAACCTTGGGTAGATTACGGTTTGAATGAAGCGAAACATACATCACACAAACATGCTTTAACAGAAGTTGCTGCGATTATGTTCTTAGTTGGTAAAGGATTCAACCCAACGATTGCTCATTATATTGTAGAATCTTGGGAGAAGAATGAGCAGTTTTAGGGGTGTTCATTTGATAAAACATAAAAAATATAAAAGTGCCAAATCCCTTATACCACAAGGGGTTTGGCGCTTTTTAGTATCTAGAACAAATTTTATTTAAATAATTATTTTTATAGATTTTCATACTTTTTTATATGGTACGTGAACAAAATGTGAGCAAATATGTGAACATATACATTACAAAATCACACCTTTGTATACACATTTTTAGAAACATCTTACGTTTATCAAACAATAACCGAAAAACGTACCTGCAACCTCATCATATAAATAATAGATATTAAAAAGAGGACACTATAAGCGCCCTCTTCCTTAGGTTTTAAATATGTTCTCCATGATCCATAAATACTTGAATTGGTTCGTTTTGTGGTGCGTCTTTTACATTAGTAATCCCAAAAGTAAAAACAGCGGATAACATCATCATTAATAGGATTGCTTTTTTCATTTTAGCGCCCTTCTTTCTATGCTCTTTTTGTCTGCATCCAAAGCAACGTGCAAATACTTACTCGCTTTTTCATGGTCTTTTGAATCATAGAATTTCTCACCTAAAAGAGATGCATATTCTTTTACCCAATCATATAATTCTTCTTTTTCAAAATACGAAATACCTTCTATAACTAATTTTTCTAATTCTGCTTGTGGTGCATTATTATGTAATGCCCTAGTAATTTCAAAATGGTGGCGATAACATACGTCACTAATCTTATAGCCTTTACAATATATTCATTAGCAATATCATGGTTACCTAACTTGAAATGCTCTCTCGCTAAAAGAAACATAGTTTTAGCGTTATTTTCTAATGAATCCTCTAAATGCTTAATTGCTAACTCTGACATGTTTTGACTTGCATATAAAAGCCCTAAATTATGTTTAACTCGTTTAGTCAGAATTTCATCATCACATTTTCTGAAAGTATCTAATGCTGAAATGAGATATTCTTCTGCGTTTTCGAATTCATTTAGTCGTATGCTTGCCATTCCTAAAGTATTTAGACATGCAGCAGTTTTTAGTTCATATCCTTCGCAAATTGCAAATACTTCTTTTGCCTTCATAGCGTATCGGATTGCTAAAATAGGTTTCAAAGTATGATAGTAGAAAATAGCAATCATATAATTGAATTCAGCTTTTTCAATTTCATCATGCATGTAACTGATAAGATTTTCAGCTTTTTTAAATTGAATCTTTGCTTCGCTGTGGTTTGCTGTATTAATGACGTAAATAGGTTGACGCCAACATGGTAGCAACAATGAAAATGTGTAGTTTTTTCATTACCCTCTATTATATATGTAAACAACATGAGAAATTAGATTTGTTTAATTCCCTAAATTGTACATATAAATCAGTAGCATCATTTTATTACTTTCCCATTAGTGTTTTACCTCTACGTTATACTACATTACCTATTAAGAACTATAACAAACACATATGTTGTAAAATACATTTTTTTGAGGAAACTTTAACCATTTATTGTTATAATTATATCTGCAATATTTTCCCAGGAGGGTTCCTATAAAGAACAATAGGATAATGGACATACATACTAGGCACTCCCCTTCTTTAATACGTTCATAGAAATATAGAAAGGGTTTATACGATGGGACAATTCCAAAGTAATTTACAAACAGCAACACAAATTGCTACGAAAATGGGATCAGCTTCTGACAGGATTCAAAGTGCAACAAGTCGTTCTATAACAAAGGCGACGCGTACAACGCTATCTGTTAACTCGAAAGCACAAGAAGCGAATCAACAAGTTTTAGATTTAACGAAACAATTTTCTGCTGCTTTTCAACAAGCGGTTGATAATATTCATTCGGTAGCTAACGAGTTTGAGAGAATGGATAACGAACTTCAAAATACTTTTCGCTAATGTAATAACCTACGTAAAGTAAAACGGTAGGAGGAAAAAGATGAGTCAAGATATTGAAAAACAAATGAATCAATTAAATCAAAAATTACGAAGTGTATTTGAAGAACAGAATCGGAATCAATCTGCGATTCAAACACGGGAACAAGTAGAAGAAGATTTTCATGTATGGAAAAATCAAAACCATCGTTTGTTTGACCGTATTTTAGGAACTTGGCATAGAGATAGAGAAATGTCATTGTTTTTTATGAATATGAGTCAAGATGCACAATATATTGAGCGAAAGCTTACTTTCGAATTGGAAAATCAAAAAGAAACATTGCTTAAGGAAAAACGAAATCTTACTGACTTAGAAAATGACCTTTACTATCAAAAACAGAATCTAGCAAAGGAGGTCAATTCATGAGTTTGAATATGTATCTAGGGGAAGTACATACGCAAACACAAAGCATGAACGCTGTATGTACCGCTACCATTCAAGGTATGGAACAAGCTATTCAGTCGATTGATGCTTTTGCAATTGATACTGTTCTACAAGGACAAACATATAGCAGTGCAAAAGCATTCTTTGCACAAACCTTTCGTCCATTAGCACAAGGAATCATTTACTTGTGTGAAGAATTAATCCGTCAGAATGACGCCTTTCCAAGTCAATTTCAATCACAAGTAGCTTCAACAGATGTCATCGAACAAGAAATACTAGAACAAATTCGAGGAATTGACCGAATGAAGGCAAGTATGGAAGCCATCAGTCAAGCTATGCCAATCCCGGGTATGGACGCTATGACGAATCTTTTTATTGCCATGAGGCGCAAGCTTCAAGAAAAATTAGATCATTTGTATCAGTTCAACCAAACATCTAGTAATAACTATAATACAGCAATTCAATTAGCCGCTAGCATTGCGACGGGTCTTGCTGAAGTCCAAAGTGGGAAAGGTTTTAGTCCTGCAAGTGGCACGTTTAGTACACAAGGGTTGAATATGGAATGGACAACTTCTATCCAAGCGATTACAGAAGAGATATCCCGAAAAGCTGACCATTCAATTAAAGATGGAGAAATGTGCGGTAGGATAGAAGAGCAATCTCCGATTAGAAAGGCTTGGGACGATAAGGTAGACGATGTAGTTACAATGTTCGAAACAGTAAAAAAGATGTGGAATGGTACTGTAATCGGAACAGGGAAAGCTGTTGAAGATGAAATCAAGTCCATGGAAACTTTAAGTAATATGGATATAGGAACTTTTATTAATGTTACATATGCGATTTTACATTTGGATGAGACGACAAAAAATATGTGGCATGCATTTTCAAGTACTATGAAACGAGATATAATAGATGGAGATGCAGAGAGCCGTACACAATGGACTACTTATGGATTAACACAAATAGGTATCGGTCTAATTCTCGATAAGGGACTAGGTAAAGCAGGCCTCGTCACAAAAGGAGCGGGTGGAGCAAGTACATTAGCTAAAGGCGTAACGCTAGTAAAGGAATTGAAGCAAGCATCCGATATTTTACAATCTTTTAAAAAAGATGTTTCTTATGCTTTCTCTGGTGGAAATGGTATACGATCTGGATCTGATATTGCTCAGGATACTCTTCAAAAATTCGAGTCTTCTCCATCTTCTGGTGGGCATGTTAATAAAGTTAAAGAGAATGGTAAACTTGATAAAGAGGAAAATGCTACTAAGGGGATGGATAATACTAGTAATAAAACCAGCGGAGATAATCCAAAAGTAATTAAGGAATTAGAGGGACCTGTTATTGATGGAAAGCGAGTTGGAAGTGGAGAAAAGATTGATAAAGTAAAACCTATTTGGGGAAGAGATGAAAAAGGAAAGCCCATCATAGTAAAAGAGTTTCCTCATGTCCCTAAGGAACATGGCTTTTCTGATATTGTTGATAATTACTCAAGATTTGCTGATGAATTTCCATTAGTAGGAGGAGATCGCATTAGTAGAAGATTCTTCCAAATAGAAGGAAGCAACGGTGGGAAAAAAGGTGTCTTTGAGTGGATTGTTGAACCAAATGGAAATGTAAGTCATAGAAGATTTATTGAAAATGGTATTGTTACAGGGAAACCAAATCAAGTTCCAAAAAAGTAAAAGGAGAATTATATGGATTTAATAGATTTTAAGAACAAAGGTCTTAAGTATGATTGGAAAACTATTTATACTGGCGTAAATAAAAAATATTTTGAACCGAATGTCATTTCTGATTATGCGGTGGAACTTATGGAAGCTGGTGATGATGAAGCTTTTGTTAATGAACTAGCTTGGGGAATAGATTCTAGTGATTTAGATAAAATTTTGTTTGAAATTAAAGATTTCCATTTTCCTAATTTAGAAGAAAATAGTGAAGAATTACAGAATGAGAATAGTAAACTCAGATTCGTTTACTTATCTAAGTTAAAAGAAAAGATTACTGATGAGGATGAACTATTAAATAGAATTGCAGAGTTTTATGATAGACATGATTATCCTGAAGATATGACAAGTTTTATTACTTATATGCCCCAAGACACCCCAACTACGAAGGAAGATTTATTAAATAGGTTTTATAAATTTTTGGATTCAGAGAAAAAATTTATTGAATAGCTACTTTGCTAGATTCTGAGGGCATGAAAAGAACTTTTTGAAGAAAAATTTTTCTTTAGGATTGGATATTTCAATGAACCATGTTATCTAGCTTGGAGTAAGTGAAGAGAAAGTTACATATGGAGAATAATCAACAAAAGAGACCTCACATTTTGATATTATCCCCTTTAGGTAGACAGTGTAAAAAAGACCATATACACACATGGATGTTACACTATTACTTGGAGGG
>NZ_JAWRYM010000241.1:0-331 GCF_046534555.1 Bacillus sp. SIMBA_074
TTTTCGTTATCATGTGGATGGAAATGTAGCCATTGGAAACAAGTGTTTGGAGAAAGCTAGCTAGAAAAAGTAAAGCTTCCTTTTTCCAGTACTTTTACGTCGTCGATAAAAACATCTGGTTTGTTTACGATTAAATCGATATGTACCCCCGCTTCAATCGTTCCCCCGAATGTGATGTTGCTTCCAAACGCGACATGGATCGTGCCAAACGCTTTTTCATCCTCCAAAACAATCCCGATAATACGCGCTTTATGATTTGTACCAATCCCAAATTCTGCTAGCATACGCCCGTCCTTTTCGCCCAATGTCTGGAGCAGTCTGTCAGCTACTG
>NZ_JAWRYM010000242.1:0-329 GCF_046534555.1 Bacillus sp. SIMBA_074
TGGCCGAAGCCGCCTGCTGTCAAAGACATGATGGCTGAGGCTATAGAAGATTATGCCGCCAATCCCGGCAGAGGCGGGCATACGCTGGCGATGAAAGCAAGCAAAACCGTGTTTCGTACACGGGTGCAGTTATCGCGGTTGTTTGGGATTCAAAACCCGAATAACCTCTTTTTTTATCTAAATGCGACGCAGGCGCTAAACCAGGCGATTAAAGGATTTTTGAAGCCTGGTGATCACGTCATTTCTTCTTTAGTGGAGCATAATTCTGTGAGGCGTCCTATTGAGTTCATGCGTAAAACAAGTCAGGTAGAGGCTGTATTTATTGAACC
>NZ_JAWRYM010000243.1:0-328 GCF_046534555.1 Bacillus sp. SIMBA_074
TGTGAAATCGAAAAGCGCATCCTGCCAGGGCTGGCGACATCAACAAAGGAGCGCGCTGAAAATTTCCTCGCCCTCTTGCTCTCTTACGGTTCCACACATGTTCGGACGCATGTAGATATTTATCCCGAAGTCGCCATCTCCAATCTGCATGGGGTCAAAGAGGCTCTCGCTACCTTTGAAGGTCGCCTGACTCACGAAATCGTTGCGTTTCCACAGCATGGCTTGCTACGAACCAAAGCAAAGGAGCTGGTACGGGAAGCACTGCGCCAAGGTGCTACACATGTAGGTGGCGTAGACCCTGCAACCGTGGACGAGGATATTGAGGAAT
>NZ_JAWRYM010000244.1:0-328 GCF_046534555.1 Bacillus sp. SIMBA_074
TTTTAGAGACATTGCACATCTTGGCTATTTCGCTAATTTTAGCCATTTGATCACATCCTTGTAATAAGTGGTTGACATGTTATCGATTTCAGAAGTTATTATTAAACCGTTCCTCACATATCACATATTACCAAATTTTCCTGAGTTGCATTTTTACATGTTATTGAAGCGGATATTTTTAGCTAATGGAGGGGTTGTTATGTTATTGAATAAAAAGGGCGGGTTTCAGTTGCTGCCAAATGTTGAAGACCCAAAATATATTGTATTCTGTGATTTTGATGAAACCTATTATCCTCACTCCATGAGTCACGAGAGACAGAAAGATTTA
>NZ_JAWRYM010000046.1:0-27008 GCF_046534555.1 Bacillus sp. SIMBA_074
CTATACAAGATAATAAAAAACTACGTGGAAAGACCGCATTTTGTATAAAAATATACGTTAAGTTGATGGATGTGTGGTACCACCCCTTACAAGACAGAATTATCAATCACTGAGTATTAATATTCTATAATTGAGTAACAGCTCCAAAACTGATTTTCAATAGAAAAAAAGGGTTACAAATTCAATTGTAGCCCTTTTTCCAAGTGTTTTTGTTTTATGCGATTCCTATAATGATTATAAGAGTGAAGTATGGTTCGAAATAGCGCTGATTATATGAACCCAATCGTCGCAATGAATCTCGTGCCCCGATCCTTCGGTTAGTAATACAGCATGGGGAATTCCATTAACAAGAGCAAGACCATGCTCGTATGGAAGCACTGTATCTTCTGTACCGTGGATAACCAAAGTAGGTATATTAATTTCTTTTAACTTCCCCTCATAAGAATCATCGCCTTTAAGAAGTGAGTGATTAAACATACTGAGTAGGTTATTTGCTCGTTTTATTTCTTTTTCTACCTGCTTATAAGCCCTCTTCTCATCGAACTTATGCTTTGAACCACAGAGTAACACTGATCCTGTAACCAAGTAATTTGCAACAGATTCTTCATCCGACCAATTTAGTTTGGCCCCATTAGCATGGTAAGTGAGTATCTTCTCATCGATCGGAGGCAAATTCCGTTTGTTGTCTTCAGAGCCAAAAATACTTGATGCAATCAAAGTTATACTTAGAACTCGCTGAGGGTTCCTCAAGGCTACAATTTGAGCAATCATTCCACCCATTAGAAAAAGCAGGACAATAATATTAAATTGGCTTCCATTCGCAGGAGTTTAAGCCTTGTATTTATGACTATTTGGTTAAGCAATCGATATGTTGTGCTGAAACGTCAATATATTTAAAAAAGGATCTCTCTTGATAAAGAGAGATCCTTTTCTTATTTCTTCTTCTTTTCTGTCGGTTGGCTTTGTTTAGCGAAATTAGATGAATCATCGAAATTCGGTTGCTTTTTACCAGCATTATTACTTCTACCTTTTCCCATATGTAATGCACCTCCCCTCATCCTTACTATTCCCAATAAAAAAAATCCTCTTGCATCCAAGAGGATTTTTTATTTGGCTCTTATTAATAATCCCAAACTGTTCTCGTAGTACTTCCAACACTTCCCGTCCTGCCATAGCTTTTAACCATGGTGTTGATGGTGGCCATCATGCGTATAATTTGTCTTGGAGTTTTCCTTTAAACAATACCTAAGTTCGGTTTCAGTCTTCGATTGCTTGGTAGACCGTGGTCCAGAAGTCTTGGATAAGATGCGATGGGGCCGGAGTTGACATCCCAACCTGGGTGAACAGAATTCCAATAAACTGTTTGTCTGGATCAGCGTAAGCTGTAGTGCCAGTTCCGCCATCCCAGCCGAATTGACCGATAGACGCGTAGTCTCCAAGATAGGTACGCACCCCCATCCCAAAGCCCCAGCCACCTTGTATCCCTTGTCCAAACGACAAATGGACGTTGTTTTTGGCCAAATCGTCTCGGTATACTTGTTGTTCAGGAGTAAGACGGTTGGTGGTCATCAGCTGGACTGCGGGCCTAGACAGAATCCGTTTGGTTCCGTGCATCCCTTTGTTCAACAGCATCTGCAAATACGCGTGATAATCGTCGATGGTTGCGAGCAGCCCACCACCGCCTGCTTGAAATGCTGGAGGTTTGCTGTAACGTCCGCCTGTACCCTCATCCCACACGATGAACTCACCTGTCTGCGGATCTGGGTTGAAGGCAGGTGGAAGCCGGTCAATCTTGAGCTCAGGCACGTAGAAACCAGTGTCCTTCATTCCCAGTGGATCGAATATGCGTTCGCGCAGGAACGACTCGAATGTCTGACCCGTGACCCTGGCAACAAGAATGCCGAGCACTTCAATACTGATATGATACTGCCACCGCTCTCCGGGCTGGTAGCTTAGCGGAAGTGCACCTAGGCGACACATAAACTCATCTGGATCGGGCATATCCTGCCCTGGCGTGTCGAATATCCCACTCTCGAAGAACGCGTTCATGATCGGAGAACCCATCAACGTGAGATCCACTCCGAGACCGAATGTGGAGGTCAACAGGTCTCGTACAGTGATAGGACGCCGTGCTGGGACGGTCTCTTCCAGTGGACCATCGGGCTGTTTCAACACCTGCCGGTCAGCGAGTTCGGGCAGCCATTTGTCTACTGGGTCGTCTAAATGCAGTTTGCACTCGTCGAGCAGAACCATTACTGGTGAAACTGCGATCGGCTTGCTAGTGGACGCCAATCGAAAGATCGTGTCCCGACGCATTGGTGCGCCACCATCATGCCTCATTGTTCCAAGCGCTTCGACGTGCGTCTCCCCGTTTCGGCTGACTAAGGCGACGAGCCCAGGAATCTTTCCAGAATCGACATGCTGCGCCAGTACATTGCGCATTTTGCGCAATCCTGTTTCAGAAAAGCCTTTATTGTTTTGTCCCATTTTGTTCTCCTTTAGTTTAGATTGAGATTTCTAATACATATTGACAATCAATTATTAGTTCTTCAAATAGAAAAATTCCCCTTTTTAATAATTTCGACAAAATGTATTTATGTATATGGAGGCATCATACATCACTATCAACCTAAGATAAATTTATATCCATAATTCACAGAGAACGTTATTCTTTTTGTAGAAATATACAGAAAGGATGGCGATGTGTTGCTATCCCATTGTAGATTAAGTAGGAAGAGGCACTTTGAGGATAGTGCCTTTTCTTTATAAAAAATCCAAATGCTGATACATAATGAATTAATAAAGATAGGCTAATTTAAATTTATGGGGATTTAATAATAAGGAATGAAATCATTGAAAACATTCATGCAGCCATTAAAAAATATGATTATAAGATTTGCGAATTGATTATGATATATTTGAAAAACGCCGATATACTTTCAACTAAGTAAAAAAGCGCCCTGTAAACAGGGCGCTTCGGACGTATACGTTGCCTTTAATTATGATTAATATTAGCAGTTGGGTATAATGTTGTTCCTCCAATTGAGACCTTTATTTCATTTGTTAACGGAACATTTTGTTCATTAATAATTGTTCTCCACCATTCCCATGCAAGACCTGTACATTCTCTCGCTACGACTTTTACATTTTTTGAATTCGGTGGAAGTGGTATGACTGTAGAGAAATGAGCAGTTTTGTCTCTACCGCTTCCTTCCCAAGTTTTATGTGTTAGTACTTCTTTCCCATTTTGATCATATGAGAATTCATCCCAAGATACATCAAATTGAGCAACATATGCACCGTAATGATCAAGCGTCATTTTAGCACTTGAATATTCTGTAGTTGTAGTCTCAATATAATCTGCATTGTTATGAACAGCCACAGTTGAATTATCTTTTAAGAAAGTGCTTGTATATGAAATTGGGTATGCTGGATTTTTAAGACTTAATTCTGCATTATCTTTAATGATATTTCGTATTTCATTAAAATCTTTTGTAACAACCTTGTTATGCTCTTTTGAATCTCCACCTAATACTACAGCGGTAAAAGTACTTTCTTCAAAAATATCTTTGTACTGTCCACTCGTTTCCACGCTGTTATTCTTAAGTAAGGCTTTAAAGGCAGCTTGTACATCTTTGCTCTTAGATGTTGTTTCTAACTTCACATAAATTGTTCTGCCATAAGCTACATGTGACACCATAACAGGGGGAGCCGCATTACTTACCCCTTTACGAGTTAACTCACTAAAAGTAACACTATTATCAAAAAGATCTGATGGATTGTTAGGTAGTTCAGCACTTACTGTATAAAATATTTGCTTATATGCCGCAACCATCACTTTTTTCTCTCCATTTGCAATCGCATTAAAGTCAATGTTCAGCCCATTATCAAGATATTTAGCGTTAACATTAAGAGCACTTGCTATTTGTGATTTACTATAAACCATAGATTCTGCATACTGCATTCTTGCAGGTAACGTATGTGTTGTTGAATACTTTTCATTCCAAGTAGATACTAAATCATCTACTGCCCCAGACACATTACCATATGTTGGATTTGGAACGGTTATTGTATTTTCTTTTCTCATGCCAGGTAAGTCTATACTAATATTCAAAGGTTTTCTCTTAGCCACTAATAAACTAGGTTGATTATCTGCAAAAGCTTTATTTGCAAGTTGTACGGCTCCTGGATAAGTACGATTAGCCACAGAATCAATAATCGAAATATCGACTGGTGAAGTTGTAAGTGATTTTTTCTCACGTTCAACTACTACAAATTTACCATTTGAATTGATACTTTCTTTCGGAACAAAACTCTCTACTCTATCACCATTTACTGCTAAAATATCTCTACTATCATACTTTAAACTTGCTATGCCAGTATCAATGCCACTAGCATTTTTTGTTGCATCATTTGCATTACCTGTTTGTGTTTCCGCGAAGGAAATAGATGAATAATTAATAGTGCATAAACTAACTAATAAACATGTTAGAAATTTTATTCCTTTGTTGTTTTTCTTAATTTCCAAAAAATAATCCCCTTCTGTTTTTCGTATTAAGGTATGATAATTATTTATAAATAATTGCCAAATAATAAACTTACATAAATACTTTTAAAAGTTCTTGAACTAATGGAATTACTCCACCTAAAAATTTCAAAACTGCCATTGCGATTTCCATATTATTTCCTCCTCTTTTGTTGTTGCTAAGATGTGATTTATCTTTATGTTTTTATTATAGTAAGCGCTTACATTATTATCAATACATTCTTATATGTAATATTGCATATGAGAATGTAGCAGGTTCCCTTTGCATTGTTAATAAGAGTAGCATTAATCATATTTTCCATTCTCAGATAATGGTCTTCCTGGAAAACGCAAGTAAGCAATTTGTATGGAAAATCCTAATCTATTAGCGACTCCACGTTGTTTTTTTACTTTTTCAAATTAGAAGCACTCCATATTTAAACTGGTCTTTGAATCGTATATATTTTAAATCCATCCCAATAGAGTGTACTCTATTGATACAATTATAGTAAACTTATAAAATCTTAGTTAAGAGCGTCTCATAAGACTTAATCTCAAAAAAGGGGGTAATGTTTTGCGGAAAATCGGTTATATACATGTCAGTTCGACTAGCCAGAACCCTTCAAGGCAATTTCAGCAACTGAACGAAATTGGAATGGATATTATTTTGAAGAAAAAGTTTCTGGAGCAACAAAGGATCGCGAGCAACTTCAAAAAATGTTAGAGGATTTACAGGAAGGTGACATTATTTATGTTACAAACTTAACTCGGGATACCCCCTATTTACTTTAGGATACTTTTTTAATTTCATTCACTCATTAGAACAAAAAAATTGATGGCTTCTCCACCAAAAGAATTATGCTTCGGTTTTTAAAGTAACTCCAAAGAAAGTAATATTGCGCTAAATACCACTTATATGTACGGTATATACAGATTTGAAATTCTGAATGATTTGTTACCTTATTTATAGGATCTAAGTGGAATTATAAAGTGGGCAATAGGGCCTTGTTCTGCGGTTCATCTTCAAATTCTACCTCCAATTTATAAAAGTAAGGGGATAATTATGAAAAAACAAGCAATCACTGTCATTTCAACCGCGTTAACGTGTTTTTTACTTTCTAATGTAGGACATGCTCAGGAAAAACCTAAGCAATATTACACCGTTTTATTAAAAGACCCATCAAAATTTGAGCAAGGCATCACTGAGATAAAAAAGGAGCATGGAGAAATTACTTATACTGTCCCGGAGATAGGACTCATTCAATTCAAAGGAGATACACAAATTTCTAAAAATCAATCTCCCTTATTTGAATCAGTTAATCCTTCTTTGCAAGTCGAAAAACCAGAGGTTCCTCATTCCATAAAAATGCCTAATTTATCAACTCTTTCAACAAAAACATTAGATACAAACCTACCTCCCTTATGGGATATGCAATGGGACATGAAGGAAATTACTCATAATGGAGAAAGTTATAAAAAAGAAACTGGCTCTCATAATGTGGTTGTTGGAATTATTGATTCGGGAGTCGATGTGGATCATCCTGACTTAGTAAAAAATCTTATTCCTGGATCTAAAAACTTCGTTCCAAAGGGAGGATTGAGAGGTACTGAACCTGAAGAGACAGGTGATATTAATAATATAAATGATATCAATGGCCATGGAACTCTCGTTTCAGGATCTATTGCTGCAAATGGGGAATTAAAAGGCGTGGCTCCTGATACGGGAATCAGAGCATATCGTGTATTTGGAAATAAATCAGCTGATGCAGCCTGGGTCATTAATGCCATCATCGAAGCAGCTAAGGATGATGTAGATGTTATCAACCTTAGTCTTGGTTCCTATTATGTAAATGGAAAAGTCTATGAAAATGGAAAACTTGTAGACAATGGATGGGCAGAAGTAGAAGGTTACAAACGTGCTATAGAATATGCCAATCAGCATGGTAGTGTAGTAGTAGCTTCTGCAGGAAATGATTCTGTAAACGTGGCTAATAAACAGGAGCTAAATAACTTTCTTAAACAAAAATATGAAAAAGAGGGGAAAATATTTACTGGTGTAGGAATAGAAGCACCTGGGGAATTACCAGGTGTAGTAACAGTATCATCAACCGGTCCAACCGGACAACGTTCTGTATTCTCTAATTACGGAGAAGGGGTCATTGACATATCTGCTCCAGGAGGAGATTATCGTTTATGGCAACAATATGGCGAAGAGGTATGGTGGAATACTGGTCTTTTCCGACAAGAGGAAGTACTGACAACTTTTAATACTGGAAGATACTTATTTGCCGCTGGTACATCAATGGCAGTTCCGAAAGTATCCGCTACACTAGCTCTAATTATCAATCACTATAATTTTAAAAATCAACCGAAAAGATCAATTTCACACCTTTACAAAAACGGAATAAAGAAAGATATAGCACCTGATAAAGCCTCTTGGGGGAACGGACAGCTGGACGTATATAATGCTATTAAATAATGAAAAGGAACTATGACAATTCATAGTTCCTTTTTTCGTTACTAAAAAGAGAATGTATCGTGAATGAAATGCATGCCCCTTGAATCTCATTATTTTCAGCATGAATTTCTCCACCGTGTTTTTTAACCAATTTTTCCACGATATACAAACCAAGTCCATGATGTAGTTGATTTGACCTTGAAAGGTCACCTTGGTAGAATTTACTAAATAAAAACGGAATATCTTTTGTATTAAATCCAACTCCAGAATCCGAGATAGAAAAAGACATAACGTCTTTTTTCACCTCCACTTGCACATCAATTCTTCCTTTTTTTGGAGTAAAACGAATGCTATTAGAAATAATATTCGTAAGAATTTGATGCAAACGATTCGGATCAAGTGCAAACTTAAGATTTTTTTCTTCTGATTTAATAAGTAAAGTATAGGTTAATTGTATATCTTCATTTTCTGCCAATTCCTTAAACTCTTCAAGCATTTCTGGAATCATTTCAGCTGGAGCTATATTACAAATCATAAGAGTGAAATCAGGGTTGTCCACTTCAGAGACTCTCCTCATTTCTTCTGTTAAATGCAATACTCTTTCTGTATTATTCTTAATTGTTTGCAAGTAGTGATGAATCCGTTTTTGATTATTTGGCATGGGTTCCATTAATACTTCTACATGAGACAAAATAATAGTTAACGGTGTTCGCAAATCATGTGCAATGGAAGCAACCATATCCCGACGTTCCTGTTCTAATTTCCATTGAACATACAATGAATTTTTTAATTCTTCCTTCATACTATTGAAAGAATCAATTAATATACCTATTTCATTTTCACTTTCATATTTTATTTCAAAGTCTAAATCCTTGTTTTTAATTTTTTGTGAGGCCATTATTACCTCTTTGATAGGTTTATTCAACTGTTTTCCTAAACGCTTAGCTAATAAATAAGAATAAAGCGTTAAAAATATAAAAGGAACAAGAAAAGCAATAATAAATACATATTCTATGTAATAATCAATAGATGCAGCTAATATGTATCGTACAGCAAGCACACCAACTAGTTTACCATTACTTATAATTGGAATGTATTTTGTAATTAGTTTACCATTTTGAGTAGATGTATTTATTTTATGATACACTTCTTTATCATTTTTCAATAATTCATCGCTCAATGTACCATATAATCTATTTCCATTCGTATTCATAACTTGATAAGTAATTCCTTGCATTGGAATCACTTTCTCTAGTTTTTTTTGATAGGATAAATCTACTATTTTATCCCCATTCATTTCTACAAATTTTTCAATGCTGGGCACTTGTTTTTCATAATGGTTGGCAGGTAAAACAGATTTTTCATTATAAATAAAAAGAAAAGAGTATATTAAAATTAACGTACAAACCGTACTGACAATACTTAAAAATATTACAGCTGCAAATGTTAGAATAAATTGGTTTTTCAACGATAATTTTTTTAACATTAACATTTCTCCAACTTATAGCCAACTCCCCATACGGTTTTAATATGGTAAGTTGACATACCTAAACTTAACTTAGCTCTTAAGTTATTAATATGTACTATTATTGTATTGAGATCCCCAACTGCATCCAGCCCCCAAATTTTTTCATAAATTTGTTCCTTAGAAAAGATTTGTCCTAGATTTACCGTTAAAAGCTCTAATATTTTAAACTCTTTACTCGTTACATCTATTTTTACTCCATCAATGAAAACATCATGCTGTGAATAGTTAATGGTCAAGTTTCCTAAGAAACGTTGATTTTGCAAGTTTACACGTTCTCTTTTCTCACGCCTCAAGTGGGCCTCAACACGTGCAATTAGCTCCTTAACTTGGAATGGTTTTGTAATATAGTCATCTCCACCTAAAGTAAAGCCTTTTACTTTATCTATTTCTGAATGTTTAGCACTCAAAAATAGAATCGGGCATTTTATTTGTTCACGAACGACCTTACAAAATTCAAAACCGTCCATTTTAGGCATCATAATATCTAAAATGACTAAATCAACTTGTGTTTTTAAATGATCTAGCGCTTGTTCTCCATTGTAGGCCTTGAGAACTTTATAATCACGATCAGAGAATATATCAGAGAGTACATCTACAATTTCTGACTCATCATCTACAACAAGAATCGTTCCATTCATAAAAAAACACTCCTTTCTAGTTTAGATTAAAAATCTTATTATTTTTTAAAATATATTTTCTTGTTAATTAATATTCTTTTCATGAACAACTTTTTTATAGTAATAGTGGTTTGAAATGAAGAAAAATATTAATTGGAAGACTAAGAAAATAAAAAATATTAATATTATTGAGTAAATTTTAATTCCTCCCAATATATTTTGCAAGGCGTAGATTGCTATAAATAGATTTATCCCCCCCAGAATAATTGGTACAAAGAAAATTATAGCAATTTGAACCCTTAATGTTTTTTTTATTTCATTGAAATTCAAACCGATTTTTCTTAAAGAGTGAAATATTTTTCTATCATTAGATATATCTTCATATAACTTAAACCAAAGAAGACTGGATAAAGCAATTAACAAGATAAAACCGATAAATAATGCTATTATCCATAAAACTGAAGTTAATTGAACTGTATTTTCATAATGTAGAAGACGAACACTGGACTGTTCCTTTATCTCTAAAGGGAGTGTCTCAAATAATTTTTTTAGTGCACTATAACCCTTATTATTTTCCTTGAAATCTAATGTGTAAAATGAAACATGTTGAGTAGGTAATGATCCCTTCTCTAATTCATTAAAAGTATCTGCTGGTACAAAAGCTACATTATCTATCCGAGATACCGAGTTAATCGCCTGTTTTTCGACCATATTTTTTACTATCAATTCTGTATTACCGTTATTTGTTTGGATATGCAACTTATCGATATTCTCATTTTTTTTACTAAATAACAGGTTATCTTTTTTTGTTTCTGTCCAGTCCTTTATAAAGAATGAATCTGTTTGTAGTATAAAGGTTTTACCTTCTCCCTTTGATGAATTCAGTAATATACCTTCCCATTTTTTCTTATGAAATCCCTCAACCTCTCCTTTGAAGTTTTTCTCTAAAGCAGATTCTAGTGTATTCTCTTGTTTTTTATCAACAATAAATATAGCTGGCTGTGGGTGGCTATTTCGCATTCTTTGATCATTCAACTCTGAATATAAATATATGGAGCTGATTAATATCATTATCATTGATAAGAGTATTGAAACAAGGAAGATAATTTTAGCATTATAATAAAGTTTTTTCCTTAGACTTATAAATATTAGCATTCGAATGCCATTTAAATGCTTTTTTTCTTTATTGATTAAATAGGATACAGTTCCTACTAATCCGTGCGAACAAAAAAGGTACGTTCCTAATAATAAAAGAGCAGCTACAGGTAGAAAAGAGAATAATAGTACGGGTAAAGATGCATTAAGGATAAAAACATAAGAAATAACCAAAATTAACAGGGAAATAATGAATTTCTTCTTTGAAAACCTAGGTAAATCCTTTGGTTTTCTTGTCTCTTGAAATAATTCCAAAACAGAAATGCGTCCGATTTTATAATAACTACGCAATGAAACAAAAAAGAACAGAACTCCAAACAAAATAACTGTAAAAAAGGTAGCAATTGGAGAGAAGAAATAGGAAAATGACTCGCTTAAGAAGAGAGATTTCCCGATGAAATCAAAAAAGCTTTTGGATAGTACTATACCAATCATAATCCCAATTAAGATAGAAATTGCTCCAATTATCGAATTTTCTAAAACTATGATAATAAATAATTGTTTTTTTGAAGCTCCGAATGTTTTCCAAATACCAATTTCCTTTTTCCGTTCAGTAAGAAAATGGTCATAAGAATATGAAATGAAAAAGCATGAAAATAGCAAGATGATGAATTCACACGCAATTAACAGTTGCTCTATTCCAGAAACTTTTGGATATGAAAGAAATGCTGCGTACATATAAAAAATTGTAACTGATAGAATACAACTTACAAGATACACTATATACAGTGAAAGATTGCGAGTTATATTTTTAAGTGCGAGTGAAAATATTGACATCATTCTCCCCCACTTCCTTAGAGATATAGAGTAGTATACGTTGATTGAAACTGAATTGCTTTTCTTCATGGGAACGTTGCATCTCATGAACAATCTTGCCATCTTTCAAAAATATGACCCTGTTGCAAAAACTAGCAGCTACAGAGTCGTGAGTTACCATTAAGATTGTTGATTTATGTGTTTCATTCAATGTTTTTAGTATATTCAATACATCATAAGCAGATTTTGAATCTAGATTTCCCGTCGGTTCATCAGCAAATAACAGATAAGGATCGTTAATTAACGAACGAATAATAGCAGCTCTTTGCTGTTGTCCCCCAGAGATTTCATAGGGATACTTTGGCAAAAGCGGTTCAATATTTAGTTCATTCACTAATGTTTCGAGTTTATCCCTAACACCCTTTTTGCTCCCCATTCTTAAAGCTGCGGGTAGAAGAATATTTTCTTCAATTGTTAAGTGATCTAACAAATTGTAATTTTGAAAAATAAAACCAATATTTTCGCGACGATAATTGCTTAATTGATCACTATTCATATTAGTTAAATTCTGTCCCTTAATTGTAATTTCTCCATTTGAAGGAAAATCAAGAGAGGAAAGCACATTTAAAAGTGTAGACTTTCCACTCCCTGAAGGTCCCATAATCCCTACAAAATCTCCTTCATGAACAGTTAAGTTGACATTATTTAAAACTGGATATTCTTGGAAATTAGTTTTATAAACTTTCTCAATTCCTTTAGCTTCTAACATAATCATGGTAAACCTCCCTTCTATCCTTTTATTAACATGTAAATTCTTTTTTATTCCAAATGCTTATACAAACGCTAACACTAATAATCATGATACCTAGAATCAGGACGTATAAACTGTTACTTCCTGTGCTGAGAGCATGGAAGATACTTTGAACGGATAATAAAAAGAACGATAACTGACTTATGTACAAGCAGCCGATGTAAATTCCAATCAGAAGGAAAAAGCTAATAACTGCATTTGAAATTATGATACTTATTAAACTAGCAATAGCTAAACCACACATTTGAATAATAAAAAACAATCCATATACTTGTACCGTATAGAATATTGCCTCTATAGAGGTCTTTTGTTGACCGTAGAAAGTAAAAGCATCATCTGCTTTAAAAAACACCAACCCAAGTACTATGCCAATAAAAAGAACAACAAATAAGTAGAGTAATACCATTACAGAAAGAGAAAACCATTTTGACATAAGAAAGGTTAATCGTTGAAAAGGCCTAATTAAAAATAGACGATATGCTCCTGAGTTGTATTCTACATTTAAGCTATTCAAGAAACATACAGGCATGAAAATCAAAGTAATTAAGAAAGAAGATTCCTTTAATAAAAACCATGAAAAATTCCAAGAATTTAGTGGCACTTGTTGCCCATCATTATAAATCCCAACCCCATAGTACTTCAAAAACCAAGCTTGAAGAAAAACAATAACAGTAAAAATCCCCAACATCCATTTACTTTTTTTCTGATTCCATAGTCGTTCCCATTCACTTATAACTAATGCTTTCAATTGAACTCCCTCCTAGTTTTCAAATAAAATAATCTCTTTTCACAAATGACAAGTATGCGAACATTCCAAATAAGAAAATATAAATCGCTTCCACTATAACAATGTAAATGTTTATACTATTACTTGATGAAAGTAGAAATGCTATACCTGTATGCTGAATTTTAACGATTGACATGTACATAAGATGTAGTACAGTATTAGCGCTAATTATCGTTTGGCTAGAGAATTCTAAAATCTGTGGAATTGCAATAGCAAAGAAAATAAAGGCCACCCCTGATCCAAGAGTGATCATCGTACTTCTACTTAACGCCCCTATTAATGTAAATACAGAAACAATACAAATCATAGTAATGAAACATGCAAAGAAATACTTTAAGTTATATAGTATCGCCCCTGCAATAGAAACCTTGGTTTCATCTATAAATGTTATTAATGTATCTACTTTTGGAAAGAATAAATAGCCTGCTATGGAATTAAAAATCCAAAACAAAGTTAAATATAGGAACATGGTAGTTAATATAGTAGCAAGCTTAGCTACAAAAAGTTGTGAGGTAGAAAATGGACGAATCAAAATCATTCTTAATTGTCCATTTTCTACTTCATGCGCTATAACAGTAGAAATCAGTATTATAGCGATAATATTAAACGAAACCACAAGATGCTCAGAAATACTTATTATAGGAAAATTTAAAGCAGTAACGTAATCTGGTCTTCCAGGAGAAGTATGTTGATTCCAGTTTAGATAATATTTAACTGACGCAACTACCATTAAAGGTAAGAAAAACAAGATTATCCAAGTTATTTTTTGCGTCCAAAGCCTTTCAAATTCAGAAATAAAAAGCCCCCTCATGATGTCATCATCTCCACAAACACATCTTCCAACCTTTTTGTTGGATCTGTAATTAACTCTTCTTTCCTTCCTTGGGTGATAAGCTTTCCATTTCTAATTATGACAAGGCGGTCACACATTTGCTGAATTTCATCTAGTAAATGGCTTGAAATAAAAAAGGTTAAATTTTTCTTTTCACGAAGTTCAAGAATTAATTCCCTTAGCTCTCTCATGCCCATAGGATCCAGACCATTGGCTGGCTCATCTAATAAAATAACATCTGGATCACCTAGAAGAGCTTGTGCAATCCCGAGTCGCTGTCTCATTCCTAATGAATAATTTTTAATTTTCACATCTGCATCGTCAGTTAACCTTACAATAGATAGTATTGCTTCTACTTGTTCCAATTGTTCTTTTCGAGAAAGAGCAGGGTATAATCTCGCTAAATTTTGTAGCATTTTTCTACCCGTCATATACGGGAAGAATATTGGTGATTCGATAATTGCGCCCATATTCATCAAAGCCTGTTGTCTATTTTGATTTACATCTTGACCACTTATTTTTATGACTCCTTTTGTCGGGCGAATTAATCCTGTAAACATACGCATAACAGTTGTTTTTCCTGCCCCATTCGGCCCCAGAAAACCACAAATATCTCCTTTATATATTTTAGTTGAAAAATCATTTACTATTGTCTTGCCACCTACAGTTTTTGTTAAGTGATTTGCTTCTAAAACTATTTCATTATTCATATAAAATCCCTCCTTATGGACTAATATAGAAGACAAATATTAAAAAAAAATAAAGAAAAGAAAAAAAATAAAGAAAAGAATAAAGAAAAGAAAAAAACTCACAAAAATGTGAGTTTTAGTGCATTTCAACCGTTTCATGTACAGTTACTGACTTTCTTTTCTCAAATTCCTTAAAGAGTATATGCAATACTTCTTGATTATTAGGTAAAACATAGTTCGGTTTCAAAGACATAGTCGCAATTTCAAAAGCTGTTGTTTTCAAAGGCGGAATCACTATATGATCATATTCTTTTAAAAGTTTAACATTATTCTGAACTACTTTTTTCTCCCACATTAATTTGTTCATATTAGGAAAAAAGAGAACTGGTTTATCATGAGCAAGAATGACTGTACTTAATAAATCATCAGCTAAACCATGAGCTACTTTTGAAATAGTATTTCCTGTAGCTGGTAATACCATTAGTAAGTCTGCCCATCTAGCCAATTCCACATGACCTGGTTTACCACTTAGGGTAAGTTCCTCATCGATAAATACCTCATTACAATATAATTTCACGGTTTCTGCAGGGATAAGTTTTATTGCACTTTTTGTCATGATAACCTTTACTTCACTAAAATTCGCTTTCAATATAGCTAAATATTGAAAAATTCCAGCTACTGCAATAGAGCCGCTTACTCCTACTAATATTTTCTTAGAATTAAGCAATTGATTCATTTGGTTCATACTGTAACATCCTCTCAATTCTTGATTAGGAAATTAGAAATACTCCGTCCCACCATGGTTCCTCTACTGCGCTTAGACTTAATAATGTTAAAAGTACACCACTTACACCTTCCAATAGTCCTACCTTGTTTAGCTCGTTTGAAGTCTGCTCATTGGATTGTAAGTCTTTAAAGCCAAATGGTGCTTGAGGATCATATGCATCCATTACATAATCTATTAATTTTGTAATGGATTGCATCGATATTTCCCCATCTTCATCTTTTGCCATCCTAATAGACATTTGTAATAATCCCGCTCTTCCATGACAAAATGTTGGAGAAGATAAATCCCATTCTTCCTCACTTTGCAAAAGTGTATCTTGATAAGAACTTAATGCAATTTTCATGGCCTTCTGATCCTTCAAGGATCTCCCAGCCAGATAGAGAGCTCTTGCTACTCCTGGATTTCCATAGCACCAGCCTTTTCGCTTCGGATACACGTGGTATGATTGGTCATTGACCACTTCTTTAAAACTAAGCCTCGCAGGCCACGAACCTTCATCTTGCCATTTTATTAGCCAATCTATCATTTTACGAATCGCTTGCTTTTGTCCAGGAACTTCAATTCCTTGTTCGATAGCCAACGCCATCAAGGAAAGTGGGCCAGGCATTCCATGAGCATGGCCGCAATTGAAATTCCCATCCGGAAATAGTATCTTATCTGTTTCCAAAAACTGATTGGTGTACGGTACGTACCAACCAGGTAGAACTTCTCCATTCACCTCAATGTCATTAGACATATTAATAAAACAATTGAGAATTTGTTTGAGTGCTTCCAAATTTGATTCAAGTTGAATATTTTGCAGTAAATAACGCCCTACTCCAGTAGCACCTTGGATTGTATCGTACATAAATGGATGAACACCACATTCTTCTTTCCCGTAGTTCAATACAAGATGTAACTGCGAAAGTACAAATTCATTTAACTTTTGTAAAAATATATGATATCTTTCATAGTTACGCGAAGCATACGATGTCGCATACGCAATACCAGAAACACCGCCAAACATAGAAATACTATTCACACCTTGTTTTTCTATTGCCTTTTGTATTTCTACCAAGTGACTATGTGCAATAAGATCCCATCCCTCTTTTGGAAACTGTCGATCTAATTCTGCAAATAACATTATAGTACCTGGATAACCATGGGATAAAGTAATGGGGTCCCATGGATGAAGTGTTCCTCCATTTGGTATATTATCAGGCTCCATAACAATTTTTTCTACATACATCGGATCCTTTAATTGCTCTGCTATATCACGAACTAACTTTAATGCTTTATTTCTTTTTTCAATACTAATTCCCTGTAACCAAAATGACTTTTTTTCTGTAGTTAATTGCATATTTTTCTCCTCTCTAATTAAACATTCACTTGAATTTTGGAATAATCTATAAAATTTTTAGCTTGTAACTCAAATAGTCTTGCGTATATTCCTTTTATCTTTAATAGTTCATTATGAGTACCTAGTTCCACGACTCTACCTTTATCGAGGACCATAATTTTTGTAGCATGCCTTACAGTTGAATACCGATGGGATATAAAGAGCCCCATACAATTCTTTGTAATTTCTTTAAAATCTCTAAAAACCTCTTCTTCTGCTTCTGGATCTAATGCGGCAGTAGGTTCATCTAGAATATATAGGCTCGCATCCCTCATGTATGCTCTTGAAATGGCGATTCTTTGCCATTGCCCTCCAGATAACTGAATTCCGTTCGCAAAAGTTTTCCCAAGTTGTGTATCCATTTGGTTAGGCAAACTATTAATCATCTTTAATGCTCCAGATTTTTTAGCAGCAGCTTGTATAGCCATTACTTGATCGGCTTTTTTATAGTCACCATAGCCAATATTATCTTTAACATCTAGTTCATATCTAACAAAGTCTTGGAAAATAGCACTAATCTTATCCTGCCATTCGTTTGTACTGTATTGATGAATGGGTTTTCCATCTAATAGAATAATCCCTTCAAAGTCCGTATAAAGTTTTGTAATTAACTTTACAATCGTAGATTTACCCGAACCATTAGATCCGACAAGAGCCAATGTTTCACCTGGTTTTATGTGAAAATTCACTTTTTTTAATGTATACTCTTTTTGACCAGGATACTTAAAAGAGACATTTATAAATCGAATACCTTTTTCCTCAAAAGAGATGCTATCTAAATAAGTATTGTCTCCATTATTTGAAACATCCCTTTCTTCAGGAACGTCCAAAAATGAGAATAGTTGAGTCATATAAAGATTGTTTTGGTGCATATTAAAAATCATATACATTAATTCATTAGATGTTTTTTGTGTAGTATTTACAGCTTGAAAATAAGCGATAAGACTTCCAATAGCAATAATCCCTGTTACAGCATCCATAACCACCATAAACTGCACAAACATTACAAAAGCCACGCTGATTAATTGAAAAAACAGGTCAATCCTCATCTTTTTTAAAAGCAGACGTCTATCTTGCAGATAAAATCGATTGAACATATTTGAATAATTTTTTAGAAGTAAATTGCCCAATCCAAATAATTTCACTTCTTTTACTGTGATGTCTGTCGTTAGCAAATAGTAGTAGTAAAATTGTTTTCTTGTTTCTTCGGCACGCTTATGACTAATTAAAAAAATTTCTTTTCCAATTTTCATGATTGACCAGGAAGAGATTAGTGGTAATAGAATTAAAATTAGGGTAAACTGCCAGTTCCAAATCATTAAGATACCAGAAATAGAAATCACAGTTATTCCACTTTTTATAATCCCCATAAGTTCTTCAAAAATAGCAAATGGTTTATATGTGGAATCTTGGCGCGCCCTTTGAAGTTTGTTGTAAATTTCTGGGTTCTCGAAACTGGAATAAGGTAATCTTTTTGCTTTTTCTATTAATTTTACATTGATTTTATTAGAAAGAAGATTTCGGTAAAGCTGTTTATATGTTTCCAAAACTGATCCTGTAACACCCGTTAAAATTGTAACTAGTGCAAAGGCTATAAAAAACGGTAAAACATGAGTAAAATAATCATCCTTGTACCCATTCTGGTAGATGTTTTGTACTGTATTAACAAGGTATTGGATTGTCAAAATCAATGCTGCAGGTAATAATCCATTTACAAAATTTAAGGTAAGCACACAGAAGAAATATCCTCTGTGCGTTTCCCATAAAAGTTTAAATAAACCAGGCCAATAATGAAAAGACTTTAAAATATTTGAAAATGATAGTTTCTCATCTTCAGGTGTGTGATTGAGTATCTGTTTCATTCTGATTCCTCCAATATCGCTGGCTTGATAAGATATGCCGCGTAAAGGCAAGTGCTTTTTTTTCTAGTTCCCGATTAGCTCCCAATAGTCGATTACAATGCATATGAATAATTGCTCCCATAATTGTTTGTTGTTTATTCCAGAGCTTGTCTTCATTTTTATATTGTTGAATACTGGAAAAATATTCTTTTAATGATTCTCTCCGAACTAATAGACTTTTATAAATCTCTAGTCCAATTGATGAATTGTAATTACGTAAATTATTCCAATCACCTTCAGGATTTCCAATGTTATTTAATAATTTTCTCATTGGTCTAAATTCATCCATGAATTCATATTTATCTGTATTTCTTTCAATAGTTTCCAATTGTTGTTCATAAGTTAAACCAAAATTCTCCATAATCTCAATTATGTTTAAGGATGCCAGTGCATGTACTGGCAGTTCAGCTTGTTGTCCGATCACATTAAGAAGCATTGTTACTGACCTACTATCGTAATGGAAGAAATTCTCGGCCAATTCTATCAGATACGGACCACCATATCGCTCTATTTCTCGTTCATACGTATCAATCGTCATTTTATGAATAAATCCAGAGTTCATTAAATTATTTGCCCAATCCCTTAAATGAGTAAGAACAGATGCATTCAACTTCTTGGGATCTCCATAAAATCGCAAACGAATATGAGCATCTGGATCACGATATCGCATGAAGAACCATGATTGAGCCAAACCATTTTGTACAATATTATTAGCAAATGATGTCATATATTTTGAAATAAATTCATTCTCTCTTGCTTGTGGAACATAGAGCTTAACATATAGCCATTCACTTCCGGGCAAACGATAAATCATTTTCTCACTAACCATCTCTTTTTTTCCGTCTTCAATAGCTCCTAAACTCTTCCTTTTAGCGACATCGTTCATTTTTTTCAACGGAAATACAACTTCCATTGCATGACTACCCAGCGGGCTGCTAAGGCAATTTTTATTGATGTCATGTAATGATTCTCTCAACTGTAATCTACCCTGCTTAAAAAGTTCATTCTTTAATTCTCGAAGATGAAGAATATTTTCAAGATCAATTAAAATCCTATTGTCACTATACGTCATAAATACATAGCGTGGAACAGCCCATTTCACTCTCCATTTTTCAAATAGGATTAAAAATTCATCATCACTTTTAGGTTTATTTTTCATACCAATAGTTTCTCTATTTAACTTCCAAATTGCAGGAGACAGAATGATATTTTTGTAACGAATCCTTGGATAATAAGGTGAAGATGTCATATTACCCCAATTGAATGTTCTCCAGTGGTCTAAATCATTTAGGGAAACTTCTCTCATAAAGCGATAAATATTAGGGCCACTTTGGTAATTTAGTACATTACCAGCTACCACTTTAATTCTTTTCCCAAATTTTTTAGATTTCAGATAAAAGTTTTCTAATGATGCTCCAACGACAATATCATCAATTGGAATTTGCAAAGTATCTTCATCTCCATTTGTTCCAAGAGTTACAGTTACTTCTCTTGTAGTTTTTCCAATTGCCACATTCGCTGAACGGCCAGTTGCCGGAAGAAAACTTCCCTCTACCATAACGATATCATTATTAAATTGATGGTCAATCTCCGCTTCTTGTTGCTGAATTTCACGTCTAACATTTGGATCTAAGATATCTAAAAATCGACCAAATGTGCTTCCTGCTGCATGAGATCCTGGATTTGGGCTTAGGCATAAATTATACTTTCCATTGTCTAATTCCTCTTGCGAAGTAGCATACAATTCTCCATATACTTCAAATGAATCTGGAGCGTATCGAGTATCTTTTTCTATTCCAATTCTGCTAATTATTTCATCAGTAATTTCAATTTCTTTTTGCTGATTATGAATAGCTTCAATAAGCATATATGATAATTGGACATTACGTTCTTCATCTAAAGGCGGCGTAAAATTTTCTCCATCCCTATTTCCTTTTGGATTTTTATATGTCGCGGGTGCTCCAAGCCCTAATTCCTCACTTAAAAGTTCTACCAATGGAACTTCCCTAGTTGTTCCGTATTTTTCTAAAAATTCAATATGATATTTTTGGAGATGAGGAAATCCAACTCCGCTATCGGCTATGCTCCATAACACTTGAGCTGCTTTACTAACATCATTTGCTACGTTTTTTCCTATAGCTAAATCATGCATATTTAAAGCGAAATCTACTTGAAGAGGCGTTGAAACTTCATAAATCCCCTTCATTAATAGGATAAGATCGTTGTATATAGAAAGCCCCTTTCCAAGCTGTAATTGATCATAAACAAGTATTAAATCTTTTACCTTCAGTAAATCTTCCCATATTTGATTTTCACCAACTCTTACTTTTAACTTGTCAATCACATAATCAAATGGGGAGTCATATGTAAGTGGCGGTCTTAGCTCAGTTATAAGGTATTCTTGCTCTACCAACTGGAGAATAAAGTTTTCCATTACCTTTATATCTGTGCCTGGATAGTCATTATTCAACTTTTGGAGAAGCTCTTTCACTGTAATATGTGTTTCAGCTAAATCTAAAACTTTCTTAACAACTTCACTATATGTAATTGAAATATTTTCTTTTTTCTCCATATCTTTCTTACGAAGTTGTCCACATTCAGTTGAAAAAGGTAAATATAGGCGGTTTCCGACACGATAAGTAGCATGATTTTTACTAACCATTAAAAATTGGAGAATACAAGGATTTTTTTCAAGTGATGAAACCACTCCCAATAACCATTCCATATCAGGCCGAGTTCTTTTCTTAAATTGTTCAAAATGGCTCATTTCAAGTAAAGATTTTTCTTTAAACTCTCCGGATGCTACCCCGGAAAAAGCTCCAAAAGGTGTTGGGCGTGTTGTCATTCTTAACATATATCGTAATACAGAAGATATTACTTGTTGTGTTTTCCTATTACTTAAATCACCATGTATATATTTAAGAGATTCAAGCAATGAAGGACTTGCAATGGCAATGGCTTCCTTAATGTAATCCATTTCTGCATATTCCCTTAATTTTTCAATCAATAATTCTTGATCCTTAATTTGATATAGTGCGTTAAATGGTAAAAACGGGGATCTAATCATAAAAAATGGTAGAGGTTCAAATATATTATTACATGCGGTTTTATTTGATGTATGAATAGTCTTCCTTTTTTCTGTAATCATTTGGAATCTTCCCTTCTGTTCTAATCAAATATTATAATAGGAGAAAAAGAGGGACACATCTGTGTTCCCTCTTTTTGGGCATTCAATTAGCAACAGAAGCTATTGAATGAACCTGTGTTTCCACAGCCAGGCGTACAAGCTGAAATACTTGTAATTTGTGGATCTACATCACCTGAAGCTGTTGTTACTTGAACATCTAAATCAAAAAGGTTTTTTTCGTTAATCATTTTCTTTTCCCCCTAAATTTTTTTTAAGACAATATGTCTTATGTAGCAATTAGCAACAGAAGCTATTGAATGAACCTGTGTTTCCACAACCAGGCGTACAAGCTGAAATACTTGTAATTTGTGGATCTACATCACCTGAAGCTGTTGTTACTTGAACATCTAAATCAAAAAGGTTTTTTTCATTAATCATTTTCTTTTCCCCCTAAAATTTTTTTAAGATAATATGTCTTATATAGCAATTAGCAACAGAAGCTATTGAATGAACCTGTGTTTCCACAACCAGGCGTACAAGCTGAAATACTTGTAATTTGTGGATCTACATCACCTGAAGCTGTTGTTACTTGAACATCTAAATCAAAAAGGTTTTTTTCATTAATCATTTTCTTTTCCCCCTAAAATTTTTTTAAGATAATATATCTTATATAGCAATTAGCAACAGAAGCTATTAAATGAACCTGTGTTTCCACAACCAGGCGTACAAGCTGAAATACTTGTAATTTGTGGATCTACATCACCTGAAGCTGTTGTTACTTGAACATCCAAATCAAAAAGGTTTTTTTCGTTAATCATTTTCTTTTCCCCCTAAAATTTTTATTAAGACGTTATGTCTTATGTGTCTAATTTATCAGATAAATATCCTAGTAGAATCCGTATATTCCGCAAGTTTATATTGTAAATTCACGCATAATAAAAAAAATATATGTAAATTAAGTATTAAAAATTTAAGGACTATATTGAAAATATCCCGTTTTTATTGTATTTTTTTATATAGAACTAAAATACAGAATATTTGGAAAGAGGGTTGTTTTTATGAATAAAGCAATATGGGAATTTTTAATGGAGATGAAAAAAAACAAACTTACCTTTGAGACTTATGAATTATGTCCTTCATTGGAGACACTATCAGTTGAAGAGCGAATTGTATTAGATGAGTATGCAAAGGATTTCCGGGTGAAAATTGATGGTGGAAATCAGTGGGTTTAAAGATTGTTTAATCAATCATATTGATTACCATATCTCCTACCGTAATCAAAGTGATGAATCTGAAATACTTCTACTTATTCAGAAATGTCTTTCTCATAAAGGAAAGATTTTAAATCCTGAATATTCTGGTTTCTCGTGGGGAGAGCTATATCTAGCTCTTTCTTTTTTGACCAAACGACAACCAATAACAAAAAGAGAATTAGATAAGGCAATGGGGGTTGAATTTATCTTTTTATCAGCGGATATAATAGATGATTTGTGTGATGGAGACGTATTAGATCCATTATATTTTAAAAACGAATATCCTCGTTTTTTGTTAGTTTCTCAATATTTACTTATGCAAGGACTGATATACTTAACTTATAAGACAAAAGATACTGCAACACGAGATCTTCTCCAACAATTGATACATTCGTGTTGTGGAGAATGGAAAGATATCCAATTTTGTTTTTCAATAGATAAAAAAATAATTTTAAGTGAAGAAGAATATATGAAACTTATTGAAAAGAAATCCGGTCTACTCACAGAAATTATCTTTCGAACTATTAATCCTGAAAATAGAATTTTAAAAGAAATCACATCTTATATAGGGATAGCTGGTCAGCTAAGAAATGATGCTACTGATGCCATGACAGATAATAAAAATGACCTTCAGGACTTAAAGGCTTATCTTCCTTTTTTAAAAGCTTATGAATATAGTTGCAAAACACAGGATAATTTTTTTAAAAATTTAACGGATGAACAAATATCTTCTTCACCTGAAGTTCGGGCATTAGTCCGGGATTACATAGAACAATCTGGAGCACTTCACTATTGTCGTATCCTATCTCAACTATATTATAGAAAAGCATTTGCACTCTTAGAAATGCATTTTGTTCTTTCTAAAGACGAAATGACTTATTTTCAAATGATGGTTATGGGCAGAGGTCACTCCTATGCGTAATATTTGGTTCTGTATACCTTTAAGCATTTTATATTTATTAATACTTTTAATAAATAACTACTATTTTCACTCTAGTAATTTTAAAGAAAGCGTTAACTCTTTATTAATTAGTCATTTTTATATGATCAGCGTTATTAGTCTTATTTTTTTTACTATAGGATTAATTAGCTTTTTAAAAAAAAGACAATCTATTGTAGCAAAAAAATTCTTTTCTCTAACATCAGTCTTTGGGATAGCTATTTTAACATCCTTATTATCTAGCTATGATATAAATATTTTTAAAGCTATAGAGGTGAGTAGTATTTTTATGCTTTCTTATCTCTTAATAAGTTTTTTCTCTAATTTCCCTGTATCTACCAAACCAAAATATGTAAAAATATTCAACCTTGTATCATTTGTAATTTCAACAGGATTGACAATTATTTATATAATTTTTTGTTGTTTTGGATATATGTCTAACAATAATTTTAGCTTTTTATTTAAAGTTTTACTAATTACTAACCTATTTCTGAGTATTAGCATCTGTGTTTTTCTTGTTTCATTACATTTACGAGAAAATAATCTTAAGGTGAAAAGTCAATTATATATTCTGATTTTTGGTATTATTCTTAGTTTTTTACCTATTGTTCTACTTAATCTGATTCCTGGTCTACTTTTTGGGGAATCTAAAATTCCATTTACATATTGTTTACCTAGTATTATTATATTTCCTTTAACTATTTCTTATTTATTAATAAAGCAAGAAGTTATCGAATTTGAGATTAGAATTTCTAAATGGCTAACAAACTTACTCTTTTACTTGCTCAATTTCTTATTTTTTAATTTTTCGGTTGAGCAATTCATAGATTTGTCACAAAAAGAAATATTTATACTATGCAGCTTAAGTGTATTATCTGTTGTACTCTCTGTATATATATATAAACTTATTCTCTCATTATTTAGGTATTTAAACATAAAAAAGGATGCACAATCAGGTTTACATAAGATTGAGCTGTTTCAAACACTCTCGAAGGAAAAACATTCTAAAGAGCTTGCAAAATTAGTCGGACAGCTTATTAACCAGATGTTTAACATTAACGGCGTTTCCGTAATATGGAACTCAAATAGTATTTATCATTCATTATATGAGACAGGTATTTTTCAGGATATGGATAAATTTGAGCTGTTTAATCAATTGAATCAACTTGAACAGAATTACTTACTAAAGGAAGGTACTACTCCTATTCATATTCAGTTTGAAAAATACCACTTAATTTGTTTTCCAATACTCATTTACCAAGGCATGCAGGGAGCTATTATTATTGGTGAAAAAAATGATTATACATTATTTAAACCTCAAGAAATTAATGAACTTGAAGAGGTTGTAATAAACTCGGCAAATTTACTATTAAGTGTTAATACCCTCAATAGTAATAAAAAAGAAATTCGAAAAGCAAAGGTAAAAGCTCAAAACTGGAAACAATTCAACTATCAGATTATTCAATCTCTAGAGAATGAAAGGAAAAGGCTTTCGATTTTCTTACATGATGAAATTCTTCAAATTCTTATTTTGCAATTAAACGAAATAAGAATGCTTCAGACCAAAAGAAACTTTTCTATAGACATATTAAATTCAATGGATGAGCAACTTGAAGATATTATCTATAGCATTAGAAAAATGTGTCATAATCTTCACCCTATTATCGTAGAAGATTTAGGTTTAGAAGCGAGTTTACACACACTAAAACGCGAGTTCGAATTAAATTATCGCATTCTCATTCATATACAATTTAATTGCAAATTAAAAATTCTCTCGAAAAATCTCGAAATACAGATTTATCGTATTATAAAAGAGCTACTGAATAATGCTATTAAGCACTCCAAGGGGAATAATGTTCAAATACATATCATAGAAGAAAGAGGCTGCTATGTTTGTACTGTAGAAGATGACGGCATAGGCTTTTGTGTTCCGAACAGTTTTTCTGAATTTAGTACAAGCAACCACCTTGGTCTAATGACCATCCAGCGTCAAATTTCCGAGTTGAACGGAAATTTGAGAATATCTTCTGAAAAAGAACATGGAACATTAGTCACATTTACCATACCAGTAAATTGGGAGGAAAATAATGAGTATACATACACTACTAGTGGATGACCATTTGTTGGTTATGCTAGGCATCCAAAGACTACTAGAATCTGAGGAAGATATTGAGGTGATTAATACCGTTCACGATCCTTCCATATTAATTAAAACTGTGGAAGATACCCGTCCTGATGTAATTGTTACAGACATCAGGATGAAGCAGTATAATGGTATTGAACTTACAAAAGATTTATTGTCAAAATTTCCGGATGTAAAGGTTGTAATTCTATCAGGATATGATCATGAAGAATATTATAATGCGGCCTTTGAAGCTGGAGCAAGTGCATACATTACGAAAGAAAGATCAGCATTTGACCTAGCTAACGCAATTCGTCAAAGTCACATGGGATATATACTATTTTCTAAGAATCAGATTATGGGAAATAATATTGAAGCACTAACTTCTGCTGAACAAAGAATATTACTCTTAATCTCAAAAGATAAAACAAATTATGAGATTAGTACGGACCTTTCAATCAGTAAAAGAACTGTAGAATATCACATTTCTTCAATTATTAGAAAACTGGGTGTAGATTCAAGAGTTGGAGCAGTCGTAAAAGGGATTAAAAAAGGATTAATTGAAGGTTTTTAAGGATAAGGGGACATTGCAGAACTGTTATGTCTAAAAGTTTATTGATAAATACAGAGACACAGAATCATAGTATATAACCACCAATACCTGCAAATGAAGAAATAGGACTCATGATTGGGTCCTATTTCTTCATTTGAGATAACTTTAACCAGATAAAAATTACAATCTTTTATTATATTCATAAATTCCCACCACATTTCTCTCAGGCTGGAAAAGCAAAATCTTGCTCAAAATGAAAACACGCCATCCTTTCCTATGATTCTACAGAAAGAATAGCGTATTTTTTTATTTTAGGGAGGATTTTGTTTTATTAGCTTAATAGCGCTGGATTACCGTCAAAGTTCCAAAAACCTCAAAATTTATCCGTTTTTCCTTTTTTACCTACTTACCAAATTCAGCAAGTAAAATATTTTTAAAAGGATCAGGACTGTTAGCTCTACCCATACTGTTCAAACTGACGGCCAACGTATGCTTACCTCCAAGTATACCTCCAGCAAAAGTACTAAATCCTGGAATACCACCTGTGTGTCCCCATATCGGGACACCGTTTGGAAGCTTAGTTTCATAGATTCCAAGACCGTATCTCCCGATTTCAGCTCTTCCTGTAGGAACTGTAGTAAGCATTTGTTTTAGTTGCTTTTCTTTCATTAATTTGCCACCGAGCAAGTAAGAAAAGAATTTGTTTAAGTCGTCAGCAGTAGAAATCATATCTCCAGCCGAGCTACCTATACTTGGATTAAAATAAGTAACGTCTTTTAGCTCACTTGC
>NZ_JAWRYM010000245.1:0-328 GCF_046534555.1 Bacillus sp. SIMBA_074
ATACAAAAACCGTTCCAAAACTTGCAGACATATCAAATTTTCCACCAAGAGCCTTTGTTAAATATGAATCAAAATCCCCTTCCCGCAACAATACCAACCGGTGGTGTGCCACATCATAATGGTATATGCCAGCAGGCAATTCATCCATCTTCAAGTACACGTACAATTCACTTGGATACAAAGCTCCCCCTGATGGCGGAAAACGCCGGAATGACTGCATGAGGTCCCCAGACTCTAAGGATATCAGTGACTGACTAACTTGGGTCAGGCCATATGCATACCAGAGAAAATGACCGATTCCTTCGAGGTCCTGCTTGGAAGGCCCGTT
>NZ_JAWRYM010000246.1:0-328 GCF_046534555.1 Bacillus sp. SIMBA_074
GGCTGTGGAGGACAACGCGGTCGTGACCGCCGAGTTCCCCGGCGGCCGCCTCGGAGTGTTCGAGGCCAGCGTGGTCACGACGCCGGGAGCGTTCACGGTCGAGCTGCGCGGAACGCAGGCGAGCCTGATGTTCGGTTTCGGCGGCGAGCGCCTGCTCGCCAAGGGCGGAGCCTTCGGCGACGAGTGGCGGGAGCTTCCGCTGCCCGAGCGGCGGCCCGGGGCGTTCGCGCAGTGGGTGCAGCACATCCACGACGGCACGACCGCCGACGACAACCTGCGCCACGCGGTCGAGCTGACCCGGATGGTCGTCGCTGCCAACGAATCGGCC
>NZ_JAWRYM010000247.1:0-327 GCF_046534555.1 Bacillus sp. SIMBA_074
TGAAGATACCGCGTTAGAAGACTTTGACAAACAGTTTAAAAAAGGCATGCGCACACCGGGGCAGGCCTCAATGACAATTAACGCCGACCCGGCAGAGCCTTCCCATATCAGGCTTCATGAGCTTTCTGAGTCGAATGATCAGACATTAAAGTCTTTAAAATGGGTTATTGGTTGGTCAGACGGTACAGCGCCACCGACGGTAACAGATGGTGAATTCGTTCTGCCGGATTCCCGCACCTGGTTTAAGTTTGAAGGTTATGTTGCAGATTTCCCATTCGACTTTGCATTAGACACCATCGTTACTACGCAAGTAAGCATTCAGCGTAG
>NZ_JAWRYM010000248.1:0-326 GCF_046534555.1 Bacillus sp. SIMBA_074
GTTGCTCTACGTCCTCCTCGGCCTCATCGCCGGCGCTGTGGTCGTCGCGGTCGCCTGTGCAGTCGACGCGCTCGTGCGCCCTCTTGTCAGCGCGCGCCGCACGCTGCCAGGGTGAGGCCACGACGACAGGGCGGCGGACGGCATGAGCGGACCGGCGCGAGACCTCGGCTGAGCATCCGGGAGGCGCACGCGTGTGGGTGGCACTAGGGCAGATCCTGCCGATATCGCTGGCAGAGGCGCTCAGTTCCGTGCCGATCATGGCGATGATCCTCATCCTGCTGTCGCCGAGGCGAAAGGAGTCCGCGATCCCGTTCCTCATCGGTTCG
>NZ_JAWRYM010000047.1:0-26410 GCF_046534555.1 Bacillus sp. SIMBA_074
CTATACAAGATAATAAAAAACTACGTGGAAAGACCGCATTTTGTATAAAAATATACGTTAAGTTGATGGATGTGTGGGGAGACCCCATAAAGAAAAGACACCCATATAAGAGTGTCTTTTTCAATAGCTTTTTAGCAGAAGCAACTGCATCCGATAATGATTAATAAAATAAATAATACAACAAGTAAAGCAAATCCTCCAGCAAAACCGCAGCCTTCGCCGCAACTACCACCATATCCCATAATAATATTTCCTCCTTTAGATAAGAGGGTGAAACTAGGGTTTATTCCATGTATTTTAACGGGTTCACTTTACCTTATGTTTTTACGCCTGAATTGAGCAGGTCCTAAAAAAAAGACGCCATAAGGCGTCCCCCACAATTGGGTAGATAAGGTTTAGTTTTCCAATTTAAAGAAATTATGTATCACACCTTGAGAGTATATCATAATATATGTTAAATTTAATATTCTATGCATTATTACATAAAAAAAAGACACCCTAAGGTGCCTTCCTCCGACTTGAACCACTTTAATTTAATAATATGTATTGGACATTAAGTAAACACGTCCTATAAAACAGAATCATTTATTTTCAACAGATTGTTAGTGTACAAATACAAGAGAATCGAGATCGTTTGTTTGGCTAGATTAAAGCAACGCCACACCTATATGGTTGAGATGTGTTACGCCTTCTAATCGGAGAATCAGCTTTATAGAACGTGTCCACAATTTATATTTTACTACATGTAATATTTATTTTATGTAATTTTTACAAATATGTATAATTACATAAAATTCACGAGAAAAAGAGAGTATACTTTGATATTGTGTAATAAAGATAAGACCCACCTACGGAAATAGGTGGGGTTTTTGTTGGGCATTACTATCTCATTGCACAAAAGGGAATTTGCATTAAAATGATATCATATTCTTAGAGTTCTTATATTGAGAAAAAAGACATTCTTATGAGTGCCCCTTTTTTTAGTAACCGAATCCGCCGCTACCGCCGCTCCAACAACTACATCCTATAATGATTAACAGGATGAATAGAACGATCAGTAAAGCAAATCCGCCACCTAACTGTCTACGCTTAAAGACTAAAGTTACCTTTAGCCCTCCAAGACTCGCTACGAGCGAATGGCTAGTTCTTACTCGACGGGAATCCCACCCGTTATATGATACGACCTAGGCTCGGCCACACACCTGCCTCGTTAGTTAATATGAAAATGAAACCCAATGTCTTTCAGGCGAAAGTATAATCTTGGTTTGGAAATATACAACTGTTTGGACATAAAAAAGACCATCGAAATGATGATCTTGCAGACTGTAGACAAATGCATAAAATAACGGATGGACCTTTCTCTGAACACTTACTTTACTTCTTTCATAAATAGTCTAACGTTTTCAGCGATTTCTTTGAATTTGGTATGGTGTAAATAATGTGATCCATCCATGGTTACTACTTTTCCATGTACCGAGTCTTTGATCTGCCCTTCATGCAGAGGTATCCATCCTGCTACATCTTCATTATTCGCTTGTACAAAGAGAAGAAGTGGAAGATATTTAGGGAAGATTAAACCTTGAGCCCCTTTAAAATTAGACGAAATATGATCCATCTCATTCAAGGTTGTGTCATTATACATGTTTTTATTCGAAATCATTTTCATTTGCTCTACGGTTTTTTCATCAAATGCCAGTCCAGCATAGGGGTCAGCACTGATTTTCATAGCCAATCTTAAGAGACCTGATTTTTTGAGATATGCAAACGTTTTTAATGGGAAATTGATATCCATACCCGGTTGTGTTGCAACACTGCTATCGATTCCGACAAATGCAGTCACCTCGTTTGGATATTTGTTCACATAATCAATTCCATAAATGCCTGTAATGGAGTGGCCCATGAGCATGTATCTGTTAATATTAAGCTGCTGTAGAGCTTCATGAACTTCACTTACCATATTCTCCGTGGTTCGCTCTTTTACAGTTTCATCACTTAATCCATAACCGAAAGGCTCTACCGCAACAACTTTGTAAAATGGAGATAATTCATCGATAAGAAGCTTAAAATCAAGCCCTGGAGTAGCTGTTCCATAACCAGGCAGGAGCACGATCGTTTCCTCGCCCTCGCCTTGAATTAACACATTCATGTTTTTCCCGTCTACAGATACGTGCTGCCCGTAGGGCACTATTCGTTTTTGCTCCGAATGACTACTCATCACATTTACGATATAAACAATACCTAAAAAAAGTACAATCGCTAGAACGATTGCTCCTATGATTTTAAGTAAGATGTTTCGCACTTTCTTTATTTTCATTCCACTCAGCGTTTTCTTTTCCTCTTGTTGTGTCACTTTCATCTTCTCCTGTCCTGATCAGTTTGCCTTCCTTCATGTGCCTGTAATGAAAACTTAACCAATGAAGATGTACTCACCATGACGACAATATGAACTGAATATGAACTGCCAAAAAAATGCTACGGCTCTATATGCAAGTAAGCTTGCATATGAGTCGTAGCATAGAGAATGAATCTAACTAATCTGTTGGTGTAGTGATTGGCAAGGTGACAATGAAGGTCGTTCCTTGACCAAGTTCACTTTTCACTCGGATGTCACCTTGATGAAGCGACACGATCTGTTTAACGATAGCGAGTCCCATACCACTTCCGTCATACTTACGACTGTGGGAACGATCGGCCTTAAAAAAACGCTCGAATATACGCTTCTGGTCGTCAAGGTGAATACCAATACCAGTGTCGGATATTAGGATTGTGACGTTTTTGATATCTTGTTTGATGCTTACGTTAATCACGCCGGCATCCTCGGAAAATTTGATGCTATTTCTGAGGATATTCGTCCATACCTGATTTAACAGGTCATGATCAGCCGTTACTTTAACTGTCTGTAAATCAAGCTCGAAATGTATATCGCGAGCAGACCATTGTGGCTGGAGCGCCACGATTATCCGTCGGATTTGTTCATCGAGGCTGAGCGTGACGAGCCGCAGTTGCTTTGACTGCGATTCAAGAAAACTCAGCTTTAGCAGGTTATCGCTCATTTTGGACATCCTTTTCGCTTCAGCGATGATAATATCAAGATAACGGCTTCGTTCGTATTCTGAAAGGTCAACTTGCTTAAGCACTAGAGCATAACCGGATATCGAAGTGAGCGGAGACTGAACCTCGTGCGACACGTTCGTTACGAATTCCCTGCGCATCTGCTCAAGTTGCTGCAGATCGTGCATCATTTCTTCGAAGCTGCGAGCCAAAGTACCCAGCTCACTCGTTTGCTTAATATTCAACTTGACGTTGAAATCTCCAGATGCTATCCGCCTGGTCGCTTTTGTCAGCTTTTTTATCGGTCTTACCAGGAATACAGAGGCAACTAGAATCAATAAGCTTCCTGCAATCAACGAACATGTTGCAAAGACCAATGCCCACTTTGTGACAAAAGAGGCTGAAGGAGGGGCGAGCGCTTCCAAAAATATCGCTTTCGTTCCCATTTCCGTTTTCAACGGCAACCCTAAGAGGACCGTGGCAATACCATTAGGAGTGTCCTGAACAACACCTCCATCTAATACTTTCTTTAGCTGCTCCATCGTCACAGGCGCAGGTTTGTGTCCGTGAAGTTTACCGTAAGACTTGAACTGACCCGTTGCTTCGTAAATTCGAATATAATAAGAATCGAGCTGCTTCATTTCACTTACGAACAAGTCCGCTTCACGTAACGGAAAGGTCTTGTAAATCCGGACGATGTCTTGGCCAAAGTTACGTGAGTTGATTTGAGCGTTTTCGTTCAATTTATCTTCGAATATCCAAGTTGACACCAAAAAAGAAATGATCGTGCCCCCGATGATGGAGACTAAAAATGTCAGGACAACACGTATATATAAGGATCTAATCATTCATAAACCTCAAGCCGATACCCAAGCCCGCGCACCGTTTCGATCCGAAAATCGGGTGTTGTCGCGAACCGTTCACGCAGCCGTTTAATATGTACGTCTACCGTTCGATCATCTCCGGCGTAATCGATACCCCAAATCTGATCGATCAACTGCACGCGCGTATAGACTTGTCCGGGTGTTCCAGCGAGCTTATACAGCAATTCGAACTCCTTTAGCGGCAACTTAAGCGACTCCGTCCCGTTCATCACCTTATAGGTCTGTCGATCAAGGATGACGTTCCCGAAATGGATCTTCTGCGTGGAGCCAATCTTGTATCGTTTGAGTAGTGCCCTAACACGAACCGTCAACTCTAACGGATCGAATGGTTTGGTTAAATAATCGTCCGTCCCAAGTTCGAAACCTTTCACTTTCTCCCATGTTTCTCCTCTCGCAGTCAGCATAAGTAAAGGTAAATCAGGATTGGCTCTTCGGAGCTCCTTGCTTAACGTCCAACCATCCATAATCGGCATCATAATGTCAAGTACGACAAGATCGACATTCGTTGAGCTGTAGACGGCCAGTGCTTCCTTGCCGTCCGCTGCTTCAGCTGTTGCGAATCCGTCGTTGCGTAGAAATAAACAGACGAGTTCGCGAATGTTCGCATCGTCGTCAGCAACTAGTATAGTAGGCATCGGTTCCCTCTTTTCCCTGTTTTCCACCGCATTATTTCAAGCAATCATTATACTATAAATTAACACGTATGTTGATTAACCAAAGTAATACAATTTCTTGATTTATCGACCTGTAGAATTCAAGTGTTTCTTTCAAACTAATTTGCCACTCAATTGACAAGGCTTCACAAAGAAACAGGCATGTGAAACCTGCAAATGACAAGCGTTTATTTTGTCTTTTGGCCTTGTGCACGAAGAAATTCCAGCAAAGCATAGGCAATTATAGCTGTGAATAACTGATTGAACAACGCATTGGATGTTGTGCCAAACAATACGGGAACGTTCAAATTCAGCTAAATCCAGCGAAAAAATGATTCAATTGCCCAGCGCGATTTGTACATGGCGGCGATTCCTTCGGACAGATAGATTGATAGAACGCATATTCCCCAAACTACTCCAGTAATTACACCATCTGAAATAACACGTCCCATACCCACTAATTATTTTTCATCAAATGCGTAAATGGCGTATCAACTTTGATTGCACATTCGTTCCAAATCATTACTTGTTAATTTAAGTGAATTCCACCATAAAGATTCATATAGGTTTAGTAATTAGTCAAAGTTATTAGGGTGTTCTGTCGCATAATTTATATATCACTATATATTTACCTTCTGATTTTTGTATATTATAGTTCTACATCGACACATAATATATAACTTTTTCTCATTGCTTATTGAATTAATCTGCTCCGTTCAAGAAGAACCATATCAGTTTAAATAACTCAGATTTTGGCAAAATTAAATTGATTCAAATGATACCCACCTTTTAGTAATCTCAGAAAATTTCTTAGTCGCGAGTGAGGTTGGTTTTCTTATAGCTAATCCAATAGTTCGATAGCTATCACTTTCAAGTGGAATTGCTGCAAAAGAAATTTTTGATGTCGGTATAATCATTTCTGGCAATATACTAATTCCTAGATTATTCTCCACCATGGAGATCACTGAGTATTCATTCATATTTTCGAATCTAATATTGGGGCTAACTTTATTCTCCCTAAATATTTTTTGAATATCATCATAGCACTGATATGTTGGCATAATAAAAGGTACATTTTCTATTTGTTGCATTGATACTTGGTTTTCCTTACATAATGGGGATTGGTTAGATACAACACATACAAGTCGATCCCTCTTCAATTGTACGATTTCAAAGGATTTTTCAAATGATTCAAAATAAGTATCATTATTAATAAATCCACAATCTAATCTCCCGTTTTGTAACCAATTCTCAACCTCAGCATAGTTTCCTTCCAGTAATTCGATTTCAATATTTGGAAACTTTTCCTCCATTTTTTTAAGAATACCAGGAATCCAGTTTTTAGAAATACTCGAAAAAACCCCCACTCTTACTGTTCCTTTTTGGAACCCATTGATAGCGGCTACTTCCTGCTTCAGCATGTTGTTATAGTATAAAATTTTCCGAACGGTAATTAAAAGCTCCTCTGCATTTTTGGTCAATGTTAAAGTAGAGTGATTACGAATAAATAAAGGAAAGGAAAACTCTTTTTCCAAACTGCTAATTGCATGACTTACAGCAGATTGGGTGAAACCTAACACTTCTGCAGCTTTTGTAAAACTATTGAGTTCTGCCACTTTGTTAAATATTTCATATTTTGTTAAAGTCACTATGGTCCTCCTCATGAATTTTATTCATGTCTCCATTATATTTCTTCGTTTTATTTAATGCCATTACCAACATACAATAAGTGCATGCTCTATTATATGACCCTTGACAAGGGATGTATTTTTTATGGAAGGATGAAGTGAAATGCAAAAAATTTTAGTTACAGGTGCTGCAGGTAAGATTGGCCAAGATGTTACAAGATTCCTAGATAAGCAAGGGAATTACCAGTTACGGCTAGCAGATATTAACTTATCTGCTTTAGAAACTTTTAAAGATACAAATCATGAAATCATATATTTAGATGTTTCTGATTTAGCTGCTTGTCAAGAATTTACGAAAGGTATAGATATAGTTATACACTTGGCAGGTAATCCTTCGCCAAATGCTGATTTTTATGGCTCCTTATTAGAAAATCATATAAAGGGAACCTATAATATTTTTAGAGCTGCTAGTGATAATAATGTATCCAAAGTGATAGTTGCTTCCAGTGCTCAAACAATTGAAGGCTATCCTTTGGATTATCAACCACATGCTTATTCACCCACGAGACCCAAAAATATGTACGGGGTAAGTAAGTGTTTTGCAGAGGCTGTTGCTTCTTATTTTGCTTATGAAGAAGGGTTACAAAGTCTTGCTATTCGTATAGGTGCATATGATGATTATAATCCATATGGTAAACCACTAACAGCTAGAGATATGAGTGCATACTTAAGCCCAGAAGATTTTATGGACCTTCTCTTAAAGTCGATGACGGCAAAGAACTTACCTCCATTTTCAATTTTACATGGTGTATCTAACAACAGGTTTAAACGAATTGATATTGAAGGAACAAGAAAGTTAGTTGGTTATAACCCAAGTTCTGATGCTTTTGCACTAAGTGGTATTAAGTTTTTTGATGCTTGATAAAGGCATATCTAGAAAAGAGATTATATTATTGTTATTTAGCTTTTATTTGTTCTATTTTCAATAGCTACAGTTTCTATAATCATAAATATTCCAATTCTCTCAGATAGGGCACACTATTCTTCTGTCTCATTTGTGGAACAACTCTATTGTCACCACTAGTTCCACAGATGTTCTTTTCCTTTTCAACATAATGGGGTAGCACCACATGGCTATCAACCTAAAATTTTATAGTATCCCCAAAACGAGAAAATTGGCATCTCCAGATGAAAATATACATTTTTTATTTTTGGGATACTAGTTTCATTAGCTTGATGGGCATATTGGTGAAACCCCGAAATGGACATTTTGGTAGGCAATTCTTCTTCTCTTAAAATAACCTTAAATATATTATAGATTTAAGAATATTAGAAAAATAAATGGTATAATTTTCTAAAACATCCTGAATAAAGTTGATTTTAGAAAAGGAGTAGAGAGGAAATGTTTCAGAAGCTCAAATTTTATTTACTCAGTCTTGTAATTAGTTCAATGTTAGGTGGGATTATCATAGGTGCTAATTTCTTGGTCCATAACATCTACTATTTAGTTGTAGGTAAAGAATTTCATTTTAATATGTGGTCTTCCATTATTATATTTAGTATCGTATTTATTTCGGGTTTCTCGTATATGTTGAAAAAGGGTCCAGATATACTTGTTAATGATTAAACCAATAGTACTTATCGTAGGCGCTACCATGATCTGGTTGGCGTCTTGTTTGTTGTTAAGGAAAGATAACAAAACAAAAGTTACTTAATCACAAGGCTTTAAAAGTAACCTATCCATAGTGATATTAAAGTTACTACTAACAGGGCAAGAAGAAATATGATATTTCGAATCCACTTTTGTATATCATCAAAATACCGTTCTATAAATGCAACGTTGATATAAAACATGAGAAATACAACAAAGAAGGTAAAGTTACCAAATTTATCATTCAATTTTTCATTAGTAAATGTGCTTACATGAAGGAATAGTAAAGCAAAAGTTACTAAGAATAACTCAAATAGCCTTTTTTTGCTCACGCCACCACCACCCTACAGTAATTTCCTTTCGTTCTATTTTATCTGAACGTAGTGTGTAGCAGACTATGAATATTATACTTATGTAAAAAAAGGCTAACAATTCAAGATTGTTAGCCTTAATCGCGCCTTTTAAAAGAATAACTCAATACAACAAATGACTGATTCTTCAACTTGCAATATATTCTCCTTTAATTACAAAAAACGAACCTCGAATTGTTCCAGCAAGTTTAGACTTCTGTCTAGCAAACTTAAACTTCTCTACTAACTCCGTTGGTATCTCCATTCCCTCAGAAAGCTTAAATCCAACGGCCCGCTTCTTTGGGTTATCCAACGTATACATGACGTTGACTGCAAGACCATCCTCATAGAAGACATAGGCAAATTTAATATTTTCCACTTGAAAACACGATGTTTCTAAAGGTTTTGCCGCAAACTCAATATCACGTTCTTCTTTCAAAATGCGGTTCACATAATCAAGAGTCTTCTCGCTTTCACTAGCTGGTACAACCGTAAATTCATGCTTGTATTTATTCATAAAGTAACGTGCTTCATGGGCACGTAAACCAGCAAGTGCTTCTGCTACAGGTGAAGACTCCATGCCAGCTGTAGTTACGTTTTTAAAATCAACGATATCGGACAATTCCATCTCTCCTTTTAACACTTTACTTCCTAACAACTGGAATCCATATTTCACCAAATACTAAGCCGTTTCGCTGCCCCATCTCAACTGTTGTATTTGGCCCACCAACATAGGCAAAATCTTTTACTTCAGCTAATGCTTGACCAAATGCAATACCAGTAAGCTTATTACTTAGCTCCTCAGCTGTATTGCCTTCCCCTTTAACTACTAGGTATTCTCCCCTCGGAAACTGGATAACTCTAGATTCTTCTTGTATCGTTGCCTCTGTCATGACACCAGCGTAATACATCATCTTGTTATTCACCGCTTCACTCACAGAAAAAATGTAATCATTTGTAGCTAAAGCTTTTAAAGTGTCCAACCTTCCATCTTGTTCGACGGCCAGCCAAAAGTCTGCCTTTTCCTTGTTTATGCCCGCAAAGTCTGTATAGTGGCTCTTAAGTTCAGTTCCAATGCCTAACACGATAAAGCTATCTTTTTCTTCTATTGTATAATTTTTCATATTTAAAACCTTCCTCACTTTTAAATTGATCAAACGATTTATCTTTTCACTTGATGAGTTTATAATATCCTTAAATCATGTCAAAAAATGATACTGTTTAGGAGACCAACATGAAAAAAGTTGAACGGATTAATACCATCATGCGGTACATCAACAACCGCTCCCGCTTTACAATTTCTGAAATCATACGAGAATTTAACATCTCACGATCGACAGCTATTAGAGACATTAGAGAGATTGAAGCCATGGGGATGCCGCTCGTCGCTGAAGTTGGAAGGGATGGTGGCTATTTTGTCATGCATAACTCTATCCTGCCCGTTGTTCGCTTTACTGATAATGAGGTCAAAGCTCTTTTTATTGCCTTTATGGCCACAAGAAATCAACAACTTCCCTATCTAAAGAGTCGTCAGTCTTTAGCCGAAAAACTACTAGGACTCATCTCAGAAATCCAGCAAGATGACCTTGTTCTTTTAAATCAAATCTTGCTTTTTGAAGGGACCAATCCCTATAATCCCGACCTACTTGAGCTTTCTGACCTCCCCCATCCTATGTTAGAAAAACTCATCCAAATCCTTCTTTTGGATAGCCATTTATTGATTACCGTAAAAGAAGAGGAGGAAATCAAGTCTTATCCAATTTATCTACTACACCTTTATCAAGAAAAAAGCCATTGGATAATTGAAGCCTTTGACATAAAGGAAGAAAAAAAGAAGATGCTCCCTGTCGATCATCTCATCAATGTCGAACCCTATACGATGAAAAAGAGATTAAGTAAGAAAGACGAAGCAATCAACCTTGTACTTGAACTTGGTCCAAAAGCGATTGCCCAGTTCAAAAAATACCATCCTATAAAAATTTCTATTTCCTATACAAATCCTTATCAATCCACAGCCATTCTAAAGACTTTTATCAATGTTAACAATCTCGATGAATTAACAGAGATAACAAATTGGCTACTTTTCCTAGGCAAGGATATCAAAATCAGGGAAGTGCCTGAAGAAGTGTTAGAAGGTTTAAAAGCGAGATTATGTTTATACTGCCCATAAGCAGTGACCAGTTACACCCAAAATAATATTGAGTTTGACTAGATGCCAGTTACCTCTATTTAAATACCTAGTAAAAACATTTTATTCGCTACCGCTGCCTTAAACGCTCTTCTAAGAATAACGCCAACAAAAAAAGACATGAACTAATCTTTGTTCATGTCTTTTTATATTAGAGTTTTACCCTCATTAAATTACTTGTTTAAAATTCGAATGTGGATTTATCTTATCCATAATCTCTTTCATTCTTTTTTCATATCCCACTATTTTTGAACTAAAACCAACAATAGTGAATTAGAATAATGACTTAATACTTGCTAGGACAGTAAGTATACCTATAATAATGACAAATACATTGCTCATTTTCCCTCTATATTTAGCCAGTACTGGTACTTTACGAATCGCATACATTGGTAATAGACATAAAATAGCAGCTACTAATGGACCGCTAAGGGCATCAATGATTCCAAGAATACTTGGATTTGCATAAGCAACATACCAACATGTTAATACGACAAAAGTAAGAATCATTGTCTTAACTGTTTTTTCTCCTATATCTTTCCCACGTGTTTTACCGGACTTGATAATCATATCACGCATTACTTCATATGCTCCTATATAATGGCCAAGGAAAGACTTTGTTATAGCCACAAAAGCAATGATAGGAGCTACAATAGTGATTACAGGTGAATTAAGCTCATTAGCAAGATATGATAGGATTGATAAGTTTTGTTCTTTAGCCATCATAAGATCTTTTGGAGTTAAACTCAGTGCACTGCTCCAAACAAAGAACATAACAACGACGAATGTCATAATATAACAAACTTTTTGTATTTGAGCACATTTGGCATCAGTAGCTTCTATTCCATAGGTAGCTCTCTGTTTCATAACAAATGACGAAATCAGAGGAGAATGATTAAATGAGAATACTATGATTGGCAGTATCATCAATATCACTCCAAAATACCCTGTTCCTGTTGAAGCAGTAGAAACGCTTGAAAAACTAAGCATTGACGTATTCCATTGTGGAATTAAAGATATTGAAATAAAAAGTAAAGAAGCTATGAAAGGATATACTAGCATGCTCATTACCTTTACAATGATATCTTGACCAAAGTTTAGTATAGCGATAAGACCGAGTACTAATATAAGCGATAAAATGGCCCTTGAAGGCTCCTTCATATGCAATTGATGCACGATAAAACTACTTGCAGTATTTGTAAGTGCAACCGAATACATCAGCACGATCGTATAAATTGAAACGAAATATACTATGTTAAAAATTATACTTGCCTTATTTCCAAAATACTCTCTTATTGTACCCGTGATCCCCTCATCAGCAGAATTAGAAGCGTATATCATTTTAGCAAGTGCCCTATGTGAGTAATACATAACAGGAAATGCAAGTATCGTAATTAACAGTAATGATAATAAACCACCTGAACCTGCATTAATCGGTAAAAAGAGCACCCCTGCTCCAATTGCTGTTCCAAAAAGGCTCAATGCCCAGGTAGTATCTTGTTTATGCCACTTTTTAGGATCTAGATATTTCTCATTTTTCACTGCAGTATTTTCAGCTTGAAATTCTATTTTTTTTGCAGTATTCCCATTCATATAATAAATCCCCCTTGTATCCTATTCTTACGTCTCTTTTTAGGCTTAAGAATATAGACCATTCTTAAAAAATGAACCGCTTACTTGATGCACCATATTGTAAACGATTCCACCTAAAGCTGTCTCTCTTAATGTGCGAGGCATTTATCCTCCAACCCTATACTTCGTCAGCATTGATGATATTGTTTACACCAGCTAATACGATGTCCGCTGCTACTAAACTATTTTGAAGAAATTCCCCCTCTGGTCACACACCTTTCTGCAATTAATCGTTTCAGTCTGTCCAATTTAAAAATGTTTGATATTTTCTCCGTAGGTAATCGGTTACCTCTCGACGCCCTCATTATAACGTTTATATTTACGAGTCTAATATTTTTTTATTTTTAGAAAGACAGAATAAACAGAATTATGAATAGATAATAAATTACAATTGCTATGTAGCAATTGTGTCCATTGTTTGAAGCTGTATTAGTTAATAGAAAAGTAAACATAATACAGAGTTCCTTTCGTTAACACATTGATTATATTAGGAACTCGTTATAAAGATACTTATATTTCCCTTTGCTTTCACATCATATCTTTGACATGAAGCTGTTGTAATAAATAATACACATTGATGTAAAGGAATAAATTTAGAAAACATAAAATTATTCCATTGAATTTTCATTACATATAACGAATTAATATTCATTTTTCAGAAAAGAAGAACTTTTCCAAAGGAGCCTACGCACCTTATATAATCGTTATCATGTTAAGCCTGTTAAAAGAATTACACCATAAGTTTCCATTTACTATATGTAATATTTATTAAGTGTAGTTTTTTCTAAATATGCATAATTACATATTTAGAAAAAGAGAGTATACTTTCGAATTGTGTAGTAAAGATATAGCCCACCTACGGAAATAGGTGGGCTTTTCATGTATAAAAATTGCATTTATTATATGGCAATTAGAATTGAGGTCAAAATACTATCTCTTCCCTTTTAACTCTCTCAGTCTGCTTTTTCTCAACGTCTGAGCCTACTTACGTACCAACTGCATAACCAGTAAGAATACTAACAATTATAGCAATAACTAAGATTAATGTGATTTAAATCCATTTTCCCATATATATATTATTCCAGAAGGTTTAGTTGCCATTGTGCACCGAACTGGTGGTGTTACCCTAACTGACGTTTAAATGCTTTGCCGGCGAAGAAGTAAGCGATAACCATAATGCCCACACACCAAGCAAGTGCAATCCAAATATCGTTGCCAACAGTCCCTTCATATAAGAGGGCACGAATCGCATTTACGATTGAAGTCACAGGCTGGTTTTCAGCGAACGCACGAACAATTTTTGGCATAGTTTCGGTAGGAACAAAGGCCGAACTAATAAAGGGCAGAAAAATTAGTGGGTACGAGTAGGCTGTCGCCCCTTCCATAGACTTCGCTGTCAACCCAGGAATGATAGCCAACCATGTCAGCGCCAGCGTAAACATCCCGAGTATTCCAGCTACCGCGAGCCAATCCAGAATATTAGCACTGGAACGGAAGCCCATTAAGAGCGCAACAAGAATAACCACCACGATAGTAAGCACATTAGCAACAAGTGATGTTAATACGTGAGCCCATAATACCGACGAACGCTTGATAGGCATAGTAATGAAACGTGCCATCAGCCCGCTCTTTACATCCGTAAACAACCGTACGGATGTGTAAGCGACACCGGATGCGATAGCCATCAGCAAGATTCCCGGCAATAAATAATTGACGTAGTTATCCGTTCCTGTCTTTATGGCGCCGCCAAATACGTAGACAAACAACAGCATCATCATAATCGGCGTAATCGCTACCGTAATAATTGTATCTGGACTGCGCATGATGTTGCGCATTAAGCGCCCTAATAATACCCCTGTTTTGCTCTTCATTTACATCTCCTCCTTTTTGCCAATGATCGCAAGGAAAATTTCTTCCAATGTCGGCTGCTTCTCGATATACTCCACTTTTGTTGGCGGGAACATCTCTTTAAGTTCTGTAAGAGTACCAGTCGTAATAATTTTTCCGCCATGCAAGATAGCGATACGGTCCGCCAGTTGTTCGGCTTCCTCGAGGTACTGGGTCGTGAGCAAGATAGTTGTGCCGCCGCCGGCAAGTTCCTTGACGGTATCCCATACTTCAATCCGCGCTTCGGGGTCAAGCCCTGTCGTCGGTTCATCGAGAAAAATGACTGCTGGCGCCCCAATCAAACTCATCGCGATGTCAAGCCGGCGCTTCATCCCACCTGAATACTGGTCTGCCCTCTGGTTGGCTGCATCAGTCAGGCTAAATCTTGCAAGCAAATTATCAGCGACTTGAGCAGGACTAGAAACTCCACGCAAATTGGCAATCATTATCAAGTTTTCTCTCCCCGTGAGCATTCCGTCTAAAGCTGCAAACTGCCCTGTCAGACTGATACTTTGACGAACATGATCAGGTTGACGCTGAACGTCAAAACCACAAATACCTACTTCGCCGCCATCTTGCTTCATCAGCGTCGAGAGGATATTGACTATTGTCGTCTTGCCCGCTCCATTTGAGCCCAGCAGTGCGAAAATTTCGCCACGCTGCACTTCAAAATCTACCCCTTTTAACACTTCCTTATCTTTAAAGGATTTTTTTAATCCTTTTACAGAAATCGCTGTATTGGTCATACTTTTTTCCTCCTTAAAAAATGTTTTGTAAAGCTAGACTGCCTACACTCCTCTATTTAGTATTACTGATATTCTGTATTACTTAGTACCGATTTAAAAATATAACTGAATAGCGATGGCGGCAATTCACATTTGTAACCAGCTAATCAGTCGGTATTACCTGTTGCATTTATTTTTTTCTCAATTGCTTCATGATACTTTCATTCAAATCTTCACGATACTTGGAAACATAAGTTTTAGCGTTTGCCACTAGTTCGTCAGCAAAGGATGCCACGTCCTCTCCAGTGATTTCTAGCACTTGTCTGCCTTCCGCCGCACCGGCTTCAAACAAATCGATTAGTTCATACTGTATGTGTAGCATATCCATCCCGTTACCAGCTGAGAAATTCCACATGTAGTTTTGAATTTTCTTAAACACAAACTGATAGTCCTCTGGCAGAGCTCCAACCCGTGCCATCATCATTTTGTACTCTTTTTTATCACCAATTAATTTTTTGAACATTTCCAACATATTATTTTTCCTCCTTTTTTATAAAGCAGAACAAGAAACTCCCAAAATATCGGCCGAATATTTAATCTTATGAGGCTAGTTTGACTTCAAGACGTTAATTTTTGATGATACAAAATCCCATTTTCTCCAAAACAATTCAAGCTCCTGACGGCCATCCTCATTTAGTGAATAAAACTTGCGAGGCGGCCCCATGTCTGACGGTTTCTTTTCAATATTCACAAGTTTTTTCTTCTCTAATCGCACAAGGATGGTATAGACCGTTCCTTCCACGACTTCAGTAAACCCAAGCTCATTCAGGTGGCGGGTAATCTCATAGCCATAAGTTTCACGGCGGCTAATGATTTCCAGAACACATCCTTCCAGCGAACCTTTCAGCATTTCAGTTAAATTTTCCATATTCTGATCCTCCTTTACCCCCTATTATGTCTGACTTATATTCAGTACCACAGAGTACTAAGGCTAATTTTTACTGAATAGCATTTGAGAAACCTCACTATTCAGTATTACTTATTACAACTACATTGTATGACTAAGTAATTGGAATGTCAACTCGATTTTTAAATTTTTTCTTAAATCCGCTTTTGCCTAGTGGATACTGAATATATTTTTAAAAACCACGCTATTCAGTATTACTTATTACCACTATATTGTATGACTATGTAGATAGAATGTCAAATCAATTTTTAAATTTTTTCTTAAATCCGCTATTATCTATTGGATACTGCCTATTTTCTTCTTAAGAACTCTCACCACATACCTATCCAGCTAAGAAAAGGAAATACCCAAAACAAAAATTCCGCATTTTTATTTTGGGCGTTATAATATTCCGAAGTTAATGAATGTAGATAGCTCTCCTTATTAAAAAGCCGGATCATTTTTTTGTTCTTCTACTAATGCACCTGTGCATCTAATACATGAGCTTGCGAATACATACAAACTCTTTATAAAGTGAAACTTTAATCTGTGGGGGGTTTTGTTCATCCCCCACTAATTATTAGCCCTCACCAATCGGGCGTTTACGGGCAACAGGGCTCCCACCTAACTTCTTTGCTCCAGCTGAATTTTGAGGTGGGAGTTTTACTGCCCGCAAATAGCGGGATAAAGTCAACTCTTCATATAGGACATCCTTTTTGTTACGATAACATCATATTCATATCTTCTGCTGCGGTTGTAATTAGTTTTAAACCGAACGTCTCTTGTAATACATCAAGCACACCAGGTGAAATAAATTCAGGTGCCTTTGGACCAATGCGAATATCTTGAATACCAAGACTAAATAGCCCAAGTAAAATGGCAACCGCTTTTTGTTCAAACCATGATAGAACAATACTCACTGGCAATTCATTCACTTCACATTGAAAAGCATCAGCTAAAGCGGCCGCTATTTTCACTGTAGAAATTGAATTATTACATTGTCCTAAGTCAATGTAACGTGGAATCTCCGTACCGGGCACAACGCCATAACTTACATCATTAAAGCGGAATTTCCCACAGGAAGTTGTTAAAATAACCGTTTCTGGCGGAAGTGACGTTGCTAATTCACGATAGTATTCCCCGCCTTTTCCTGGTGCATCACAACCTGCGATAACAAAGAAACGCTTAATTTCCCCTTCCTTTACTGCCTCAATAATTTCTGGAGCTAATGATAATACTGTATTATGATGAAACCCTGTTACTAACTGTTCATCCGACTCCATATGTACTTCTGGAAGTTCTAGCGCTTTTTGAATCACTGGTGTAAAATCGTCATTTTCAATTTTTTGTACGCCCTCTAAGCCTGCAATATCATATGAAAAGAATCGATCAGAGTATGATCCTTTAATTGGCATAACACAGTTCGTTGTAGCTAATATAGCACCAGTGAATTTTTCGAAAAGTCGTCGTTGATCGTACCATGCCTTACCAATGTTTCCTTTTAAATGTTTATATTTTTTCAGTTGTGGATATCCGTGTGCTGGTAGCATTTCAGAATGCGTATAAATGTTAATTTCTTTTCCTTCTGTTTGCTTTAATAACTCTTCTAATGCAAATAAATTATGACCAGTAACTACAATTGCCTTACCTTCTACATGGTTCTGCGTAATTTGAACAGGCTCCGGAACACCAAAGTGATTCGTATGTGCCTCATCTAATAACTCCATTACTCGTAAAGCCGATTTCCCTACTTTCATAGCCATATCAATATGTTCTTGTTCATTAAAGTTAGAATTTGTTAATGTCATATATAGCGCTTCTTGAGTTGTAGCATCTACAAATGCATCTGTATACCCTAGCTGCGCAGCATGCGTACGATAAGCCGCTATTCCTTTTAATCCAAACACAATCGTATCTTGTAAACTTGCAATTGTTTCATTCTTACCACAAACACCCATCACTTTACATCCGCCTGTTGGCGTTTGTTCACATTGATAACAAAACATATCATCCCACCCTCTCCCAATCATTCATTACAAATCAAGCATAATACCCATCAGGAAAAAAGGATGTGATATCAATCACAATAATATATATAAATTTGTGACAGTTCATATTGTTGACATAATATTTTTACTGACACTAAAAAACATACAGAAAAATGGACACCTTTGTTGATGCTTTCAAATAGCTAGATAATTGATTTAGAGAACTATTAGCAACTAATAAGCATACAAAAACGCTATTCTTTCTATCATTCAACAGAAAGAATAGCGTTTTTTCATTTTGAAGAACTATCAATTTTTTGATTAAAGATTTTATAGGAAACCTCTTTATTTACAATACATTTACACCATCTTAACATTTTTCACATTATTTATATGATATATTTATATAGAAACTACTTAAGAAATTTCATGTACATTGTTATCTTTATGATCTCTTATTTAATTGATAAGAGGTCATGTTATATTTTTATAACAGGGGTGAATTAGGATGACTGAAACATTAAAGACACTTATAATGCTTGATGTTACTTACGTTATTATAGCAATTATGACGGTACTAGTATTTGTATATTTAGAATTAAAATCTCAGTAACATATTTAGGCGTAATCAATAGCTTCGGCATTTCAATATAGTTAAAAGAAAAAGAGGAGGAAATAGTTTTCTCCTCTCTTTTGTATTCCAAAAATTTCTTAAATCTACAATTCGCTTCATTATTACTTTATTTCTTGTTTCTTATTTCAACAAATCCAATGTATGTAAAAGTAATCCTCTGTCCCCTATTTCTCCATGACCAGGCACTACTAAGTTCATATTTCCATATCGGTTCAACACATTCTCAATCGATATCGACCATTCATTTACATATGCATCAGCAACATTCCCTAAATCTTTAGCTTCCGCAGATTTCACTAAACAGCCTCCAGCTAAAATGTTGTATTGCGGTAACCATACGACAATATTATCTTCTGTATGCCCTTTCCCTGGATAGAACGTTTCTACTTTTATATTTCCAAACTTCAAATTTGTAATTGTTTGTAGGTCTCCAAGTGGCTCCTCATATCCATTTTTCTTTGCTAGTTCCGCAGTTAATGCTGTACTATGCGCTTTAATGCCTCTTTCTTTCAACGTTTTTATCCCGCCAATTCGATCAGCATGCGCATGTGTAATAATGACATCCGTTACGCGCTTCTGAAATTTCTTTTCTACCATCTCTATTAGTTCCTTCGTTAACTTATCATCCCAAGAAGAATCGACAAGCACTAACCCTTTAGAAGTGTTAAGAACTAGACCGTTCGAAGGAACTGCTACTCCATTAAAATAACCTAACTCAGTATGAACCCATACATTTTTGTTTAACTGAGAAATTGAAATAGTTCCTGTCTCATTCTTTATTACTTTTTGCTCTAGCTTTTGTTCCGCTTTCACAGAAGAAATTGTGCTAACAAATTGAATTGTTCCTAGTAAACTAACACATACCCCTACTTTTAATAATGTATTCTTTTTCATTTTCTCCACCCTTTCTTTCAAACTAAATAGTTATTACCTATATTAGACAATTCGTCTCAAATGTTTGTTCCATCTTTTTTTACATATTTTTCATACCATTAATAAAACGCGCACAAAATTTTGTGCGCGTTTTAACTTTCCTTTTACCATTCACGTTTTTTATTAATCATCATTTTTTCTTCAAACGCCTTCTCTAAATCAATTTCTAACTTGTTTGCTAAATCACATACATTCCAAATTACATCAAACATTTCTAAACCAATCTCTCTTTTCGAATCTTGTATTTTATCACGCTTTAATATAACTTCCGCTAATTCACCTAATTCCGCCATCGCATACATCGTACGCTCTTCAATTGTTGTATCTTGAAATCCTTTTTCTTTACTGAAATTTAATACATATCTCTGGAATTCCACAATATTCATACTTAATCTCCCCTCATCACAAATACTCCATTTTTCTATTACACTTAAAATCAAAAATATATTTTGTTAAATTATAACATTCATACTATAATTTATTTATAGCCCATTAACGGAGGTGTTTCTGGTGACTCTCTTCGCGTATCCATCATTATTCATAATAGCAATCATTTCATTTGCATTGGCCTATTTCATAGGGGTAAAACAATACACTTGGCTCTTATCAGGATTCAATGAACGCCGTGTACCTGACAAAGTGAAGTTATCAAAAATAGTTGGTCTTTATAATTTAATTGCTGGTGTTATTGCCACAATTGGCAGTGTCTTCATTACTCCTAATGTTAAAATTATATTTCCCATCATTATTATTGGCCACGTTATAATCGCTGCTTATGTAAATACACGTATGGTTCAGTAAAAAAAGACCCTCCAATTGGATGATCTTTTTTATAACTTATCAACATATTGCTTCGCTTCTAGTATTGAAAAACCAAAAGCCTCTCTTACTCTCTTAATTGCTGTAACTGTTTTTCCTTCTTCCACAAGCTGGCGTAATTCTTTATTAATTTCAGGTTCTCTATCTACAATTCCCATTTCTTTCGAAATTAATTGTAATCTATCTTCCATCCTCTTTAAACGCGTATCTGTTTTCTTTTCGATTTTATTTAATTTTTCAGCGAGATACATAAATCCAAAGGCCGCTATCGGTATGACAATCCAAAATTCGAAGACTGTTCCTCCTCACTAGCATTGTTTTATTTAAGTAACTTATGTAAATTTTACCATAGGACACATTTAATGTATAATAGTAATATGCAACATTGTTGATAAAGTGAAACTTTAATCAGTGGGGGTTTTGTTCGTCCCCCACTGATTATTAGTCTTTACCAATCGGGCGTTTACGGGCAGCCCGACTCCCACCTAACTTCTTTGCCCCAGTCGAATTTTGAGGTGGGAGTTTTACTGCCCGTTAATGGGGATAAAACCTTTTATTTTAGGGGGACACTTTATGAAAAGATTTTTTAAGACGTTACTACAATTTGTAGTTCTTTCAATTGCACTACATTTGTTATTTGATATAGTTGGTTGGCTTGTTTTCAGTGCACCAATTAAAAACAAACAAATCTTTATTTCCTTTATAACAGCCTCATGGCTTATGTACATGTACAGAGATAAATTTTTTAAAGCATTTACTTCGAATTAACTTAAACTATGAAAACACTTCATCGATAAAAGATGAAGTGTTTTCCTTTTCTCTCTATTTACTACTGTATAATAAATTCAATATTCTGTTTTCAAAGGAAAGGAGTCACTATGAACTTAAAAAGTAACAATATATATGAGAAAATGAAACAATATTCTGTTTCAGGGTTAAGCTTTGCCATTATACGTGACGGTAAACTTGATGAAGCTACTGCTTTCGGAACACTTGAATCTGGAACAACTAGAACTGTCACTACGGATTCCATATTCAATTCTTGTTCTATTAGCAAATTCATCACTTCAATGCTTGTACTAACGTTATCAGATCAAGGAATCGTACATTTAGATGAAGACGTAAATGATAGACTCACATCTTGGAACATCCCTACCAATCTATTTACTTCACAGAAAAAAGTCACGCTGCGAAACTTATTAAGTCACCAATCTGGAATCATTGATCCTCCCAATAGTTTTGAACATTATAAGCTAGTGCAAGGAATACCTAAAATCCCTGAACTTCTTGCTGGTAAAACACTATATTGCCCCGTACCTATAGAGGTAACTTATAAACCAGAAAGCGAATTTCACTACTCTGACGCAAACTTTTGTATTATCGAACTACTACTTGAAAATATAACTGGAAAACGATTCAACCTTTTACTTGAAGAATATATCTTTCAACCACTTCAACTGAAGAATAGTACGGTATTCCCTACTGAAGATATAAATAAATTAGATACATTTGCTTGTGGACATAATAAAGATGGCACCGTTACAAATGAGAAGTATCCATTTTATCCATTCGCAGCTGCTTCAGGCATTTGGACAACACCAACTGACTTATCAACTTTAATTATTGAAATCATTCAGTCCTTACAGGGAAATAGCAAACTGGAACTTTCTTAAAAAACAGTACAAGATATGATTTCTCCTCAAGGATTCACCAAATGGACTGGGTTAGGTGTTTTTCTAGAGTATTCTAATGAAGACTTACAAATTCATTCACTTGGCTGGGGTGTTGGATTTCAATGTATGATGGTATGTAATCCATACCGAGGTAATGGCGCTGTTATTATGACGAACTCGGATTTAGGTGTTCATCAAAAGGATGGGATTATTGGTGAGATTTTAAAAATGTTATCCTTATAATTAACGAAGTAAAACAAAGAAAGAAGCTGATTCTCCCAGCTTCTTTCTTTATCCCGCATTAACGGGCAGTAAGACCCCCACCTCAAAATTCAGCGAAAGCAAAAAAGTTAGATGGGGGATCAACTGCCCGTAAAAGCCCGATTGGTTCAACTAATAATCAGTGGGGGATGAAGAAAACCCCCACTGATTAAAGTTTCACTTTATATAACATTTTTCACCACAATTTTAATATGTTCTGGTGCGATAATTTCAGTTATACTTTCTTGGAAATCTTCATGCAGCAGTTCTTCAATATGCTCTAACTGCACTTCGACATGTGTGCATTCTAAATTATGTATGTTTAATAGTGCATAATGATCTTTCTTCTTAATTACTAAATATTGATTTTCTTCTGTTATGAGTACAGAACCTAATCGTATTCCTAGTAGACGTTGATCATCAAACTTCACAATTTTTTCCCCTTTCCAACTGCGAATGTAATTACTATACAAAAAACCTAATTTAAGGAAAAGAATCTTATATAGACTATATCATAATTTACTAAAATATAAATATCATATTTTCTTTCAATAGAAATCCCCGTTTTTTTATATATTTCGATACAAAAAACTTTCTCAACAAAAAATTATAATTTTCAGTTTTTTATTTCATGAAAATCTATTATACTAAAGCTAATAAACGTTTGAAATGTTTGACCTCTCCTAATTCATGTACATATGGATGATCAGTAGCTGTTGCTACTGATCTATTTTTTGATTTCAGAAAGCAAATACACCGCATCCTTTCCTACACCACAAATAAGCGCAGAACCCCTTTGAGATTGCCACGGCAGTCCAATATAATACAATCCTCTTACTGGACTCATTCCCTTTGTATGATTAGGAAATCCATTCATATTCACTGCCTTTTCTATTTCAATCCATTTATAATCTTGAACAAAACCAGTTGACCATATAATACTTTGTGCACTATACGTGCCACCATTCTGAAACATAATATTATTTCCTGATGCACTTACCACTTTTCCCTGTAGTTTTATTGCTCCACTACGAATAAGTTCCTTACCTTCAAAACCAAAAATGGGATCCTTTCGCTTCTGAAACCACCTTCCTCTCTTTGTATGTATTTCAGCATACAATAAACCCATTTTTTCTAACCAATTAAAAATGCTTTTTCTAAAAAGATATAACGGTAAAAAGGTTAACGGATGACTTATAGCCATTGTAACTACATGAGTTTTTGCAAGTTCTACTGCTATTTGCATGCCTGAATTCCCACCACCTACTACAAGTACTTTTCCCTTTGGAATTTGTAATGGTGATTTATATTGTGATGAATGTATTTGAAAAATATGTGATGAAAGATGTTGTGAAAATGAGGGGGTGAATGGTTGCTGAAAACCACCTGATGCGATAATAACTTTTTTCGATTGTAAAGTTTCTGTAGGAGTGTGTAATTCAAATATTTCTTTCTCTTTTCTTATTTTTAAAACTTGAGTCTGTAATTGTACCGGCAATTGAAAATACCTTGCATATTCTTCTAAATAAATTGCAATTTTATCTTTACATGGAAATCCATTCCCTTCTCCTTTTAATATCATACCTGGTAAACTACTATATTCCCTTGGTGTGAAGAGCTGCAAAGAATCATAGCGGCCTCTCCAAGAATCGCCAATTCGGTTTCCCGCCTCAAGTAATAAGAAACTATATCCTTCCTGCTTCAAGTAGTATCCCATTGTTAATCCAGCTTGACCAGCTCCAACGATAATTATATCTTTCATTCCAATTCCTCCTTCTCACAAACACATGAATACATGTTCATATGTTCATACGTTTCCATAATCATAACATTTTATTTTTTTATAATTCAATATCTATCCAAAATAAAAAAGAGCAGTTCACTATAAAGTAAACTCCCCTTAATATGTATCATCTCGTTATTCATTAATATTTCAATTGTCCCTAAAGGATCTAACGGCCCATACACACTATCCCCTAAATTGATTATCATTTCGGCCTTGCGACGTTCAATATCTTTTAATACTGCTTTTAATGCGTGACTGTTCCCATGAATATCTGAAATTATAGCTATTTTCATCTAAATCCCCACTTTAATATATTATTTATATACGTCCGCCGCCAATTCCTTCAAAACATCCACATTCATCACTTCAAAGCAACCATTGTTTTTCTTTATAATCTCTTTATCACAAAAGGTATTTAATGTTCGTAATAAATGCCGATAACTCGTTCCTAACAATTCAGCTGTTTCCGTTAGATTCCCACTAAATACAATTCTATTTCCATGCTGAGCCGCTCGTTCCCCTGCTGCTAACATGTAACTCGCGAGTCTATTTTCAAGTGGATATAGTAAATTAATTGTACTATTTTTTGAAAGACGATTTAACTTATGGGCTAACGATCCACAAATACATCTTAAAAATTTCGCATCATGAAATAGCTGGTTTCTCACTTTCCCTAAAGGCAAGCCAACACAATACGAATCTGCCATGACTTGTACATTTGAAGCAGTCTTTTGAGAGTGAATTAATTCCACATCTCCTAGTAACTGCAAACTATCATAAAAACATAACAACACAGATTTCCCGTTACTTAACGTATTAAATGCTTTCGCTTTTCCTTCAACGAAAAAATATAAATAATCTATCTCTTCATTTTCTCTACAAATAAATTCATTCTTTTTAAAAAATATAAGTTCCATATATGGTTTCATATCACTACTAAAAAATGAATCAATATTATTTTGTTTCATATACTCTGCTAATTTAATAGAATTACATACTTTCTTCATAGTTCCCCCGCCTTTACAACTATCCCCATTGTAATTAAAATTTTCTTCTTCCACTATGACATATGTCATAGTAATACACAATTTCAACATGATACAGTCATTACAAATATGAAATATAAAGGGGCTATTACATTGTATAACTTTCTTTCTGTCTTTATTGGTGTGCTTATTGCCATTATGCTTCCATTGAACGGGATTTTATCTGAGTTAATTGGCAAGTATACAGCAAGCGTTGTCATTCACCTTGTCGGTTTAATTGCAGTTATTTTCGTTTTAATCATAAACAAAAATAAAATCCGCTTCGATAAAGGTATTCCACTTTTTTTATATAGCGCTGGAGCGATTGGAGTATTCACTGTTCTTTTTAACAACATAAGTTTCTCCGCCCTTGGTGCCTCTATTACGATCGCATTAAGTTTACTCGGTCAATCCATTGCTGCAATTGTTATTGATCACTTCGGCTTATTAGGAATGAAGGTTGCAAAGTTTGAAAAGAAAAAACTAATTGGATTATTATTCATCTCTTCTGGAATTATAGTCATGACAATTTATTAATGGAGGTAAGAAAATGTTATATATTTGTATCGCTATTTTAGCTGGTGTTTCTATCGTTGTTGCTAGAATTATTAACGCGAATTTAGCAAAGGAAATTGGAAATTGGGAAGGCACATTTTTCAATTATATTACTGGATTATTTTTCTCCATGTTATTTTTAATTTTCAGTTCAGATTCGTTGTATATTTCTAGTCATACGTTACAATCCATACCTATCGCTGTATACTTAGGCGGATTAGTAGGCGTTATCGTCATCTCATTATCAAACTATATTACTCCTAAAATATCAGCATTTTATTTAACGTTACTCATCTTTATCGGACAATTGTTTACGGGGACTATCATCGATTTCTTCCTGTCACACGAACTATCAACCGGAAAAATTATTGGTGGAATTCTCGTATTAATAGGGCTCACTTACAATTTACTCGTTGATCGCCCTATAAAAACCGTGAAGCATAACCACGTTCAACTATAATACTTTACGCTTACCTATCATATATTAATAGAAAAGCTCTTCACATGAAGCCATAGAGAGGAGAATACCCTATTAAGAAAATCATTTTATTGATAGGTAGCGCATTGATTGTTTTTGGAACCGTATGGTTTTTAAACTCTGGAAAATCTATTCAAGATCTCTATACAGCAAGTAAACCAAAGAAGAAAGCTACTATTATTTCAACTCAAAGAGACCCAAATGCACCTCCTGTTTTTTTAGGAAAACAGGAAATAAAAGATATACATGTGGAGTCGCTTAAGACAAAAAAATCTATCTTCCTTACAAAAACAGATGAATTAAAAACATTCATTAACAGTATGGATACAGCAAAAAAAGGCGATTTAACGCTAGATGAAGAAGGTTCTGATTTAGTAGATTGTAACATGTGGATTACTTTCCAAGATGGAACTTATAAACAATATTTAATTTGGATAGTAGATAACAACAGTAGTGAAGTTATGATTGCCCATCAAAACACTCCTGATGACGTAGACCTTACTTATTATCAATTAAATGAAGGTAATTCAAAAAAAGTATATAACTTATTTAAAAAGGTTATTTAATAGAAAAAGTCATGAGCTACTATGAAGTGACCCCCGAAAGTTAGACAGGTCGTTTCATTAGGCAGCCTCTAGGGTATGAGCCCGGTATTGTACCGGG
>NZ_JAWRYM010000249.1:0-326 GCF_046534555.1 Bacillus sp. SIMBA_074
GTCCAGGGGGATCTCCGCAACGGTTCCGGCCTTCACCGTGGTCGCGTAGGAGTTCCCCGCGGCCGTCCCCGTCTCGCCCACTGCGCCGACCGTCACCTGGGCGTCCTTATCGCCCGGCACCAGAAGGCGCACGACGGGGAAGTCGACGCCGACGCCTTCGGCCGACTGTGCGCCCTCGATGGCGCTCATCGAAGCGAGGGTGACGCCCGGGATGATCTGCTGCCGTCCTGGGGCGCCGGTCGCCCCGACGATCTCGGCGCCGCGCGGCTGGATGCCCTGCTCGAAGCTCTGCTGGAGGGAGGCGACGACCTCCCCGCCCGATGTGG
>NZ_JAWRYM010000250.1:0-326 GCF_046534555.1 Bacillus sp. SIMBA_074
CGGTAACAGAGCGTTTTGGTCCATCTCGTAAAGCGTATTTGGTTGTTCCGATCGTAGGAGCCTTTTTGATTGATGTGTTCGCAATGCCAATCATTATTACTACGATTAACCTATTTAAGTAAATTTAAAAAATGAAAAGCCTCATCCCTTCAGCTGATTCATTATTGGTTGAAGGGATTTTTTTGTTCATTCTGCATAGAGCCTATCCCGTTCACCTCATACTACTTTAGGAAACGCTCGATGCTCGGAGAAACGTTTTTGGAAGGAGTCGGTTATGGAAGCTCACGCTCATTCCCTCTGGCGAAACAAACCGTACATGCTCTTGT
>NZ_JAWRYM010000251.1:0-326 GCF_046534555.1 Bacillus sp. SIMBA_074
TTCTTCTTCTGGAACTACAACGCGAAAGATCTTATCTTCCATCCCCATAGTTTCCACACGTTTTTCCAAGTTAGCCTTAACTTTGTTCTCGTAACCTGAATAGGTGTGAACTACATACCAATTCTTTTCCATGTGTTAGGACTTTAAAGTCCTTCCCTCCCTGCAATCAATCATTTTCTTTATTAATCTTTATCTTTGAACGTTTTAGCCAAAAAGCCAATTCCGGCGTCATCCCGGCTTAACTAGAATATATTGTGATGATTCATATTGCAGCAGTGCTCGATTTGGAACTTCTTCACTTCATAAAAAAGACAAATTAAAAAACC
>NZ_JAWRYM010000252.1:0-325 GCF_046534555.1 Bacillus sp. SIMBA_074
GACAATGCTGACCTGCCGACCATCGACTTGGCGGCCATCGGCGACGGCAACCTGTCCGTGAGCGAGGCCCAAGCCACCGAACTGACCGGCACCACCACCAACGTGGAAGACGGTCAAGTGGTCACGCTGACGGTCCCCGACAGCCAGAACAACACCGCCACGTTCACCGCCACGGTGACCAACGGCGCGTTCAGCACCACCGAAGACCTGACGGCCGCCGGCCTGGTCGACGGCACCATCACCGTGGTCGCCGACGTCACCGACCAAGCGGGCAACCCGGCCAGCGACACCGAAAGCGCCACGCTGGATGCCGACAATGCTGACC
>NZ_JAWRYM010000048.1:0-24112 GCF_046534555.1 Bacillus sp. SIMBA_074
CCTCCAAGTAATAGTGTAACATCCATGTGTGTATATGGTCTTTTTTACACTGTCTACCTAAAGGGGATAATATCAATCACTACGGTCCTTTTCTCGCTCTTATGCAAACACTATGACTGTGTAACTTTATTAGAAACAAGTAGTTTTTCAATACATATAGGTAACATATCTAATAACGTTTCAAATGCGTAATTTACGTCCAGACGCTCCGTCCATTGATGTGCATCTTTTCCTACTGGTCCCATATTTAATACTGGAACGTCAAACTCTTCTAATTCCTGAAGTGGAATCGAATAACCTTTATCCCATAATGGCATATTGTCTACAAGAGAACTCATTGAATCCAATGGGTTTTGTAAGCCCACATAGCTTAAATCTGAAATTCCTCCAAAATAATTTTGGTTTTCAAATGTAATGCTATGATTATAGTGGGCATACTTTTCCATTTCTACAACTACCTCTTTAATGAAAGGATTGTTGCGTGAACTCACAGCTGGATAGTATGGCGGCGCAAAGAAAAGTACAATCATTGGAGCCTTTTCTTTACATAAGATAGATAATTTGTCTACTAAATCAATAGTTACTGCACGATCATCTTTATCTTCTCTATTTTTTATAATATCGGATTGAATTTCATCTATTTTTTCTCTTCCATGTTGTTCAATTGCATAAGCGATAAGCTCTTCATACGTTAATACATTTACTTTAAGATTCGGCGGTATGAACGGATTATACTTAGAAAAATGATGCGCTCGCTCCTCATACGATTCTTCGATTTTCTCTGCTACTTTCGTTACTTTTTGGCGTAACAATGAAACTACATCTGTCATCGTTTTTTCAAGTAAAAACAAATTAAATAATGTGACTGCACGATGAGGAATTTGTACAGAATAATCCTCCTTTAAGTCTCTTTGCAGCAAGTTAGTTGGTGGAGGACTCGCTTCACCATCTACAATATCACAAAGGTCCGTATTCAACTCTAATTCAGCTGTTAATAATGCAGCCATATAGCTCCCATTTAATCCTGCAAAAGGTTCGCCTACATGTGTCTCTTTTCCATAGCAAAGGAAACCAGGTAACACCTTACCAATAGAACCAGTATAAATATACTTATTTTGGTCACCAGGATGCCTTGAAAACATAGGCTCTGAATTTAGAACCGTTTTATAATCTAAATCATGTTCTCTTGCTAAATCTAATAATCTCGGAACAGCAGCCCTCATCCCCACAGAGTTCACTTCTTCATCTGGAACAGCTAATAAAAGAACATTCCCATCAAATCTTCCTTCACAAGCTTGCTCAACCATAGCCATTTGTAAAGCTAGACCACATTTCATGTCCATTGTTCCTCTACCAAAGAGCCAATCTCCTTGTTCAATATCTTCACGTACATGATCTGGTAGCTCATCTTTATGAGAATAAAACATAGATGTTAATTTTTTAGGGTTAAATGCATCTTCTTTCCACACTCCATAATCTTGTACATCTACAACATCAAAGTGACTAACAAGAATTACAGTATTTTTCGTACTATCACTTTTCTTTACTAGGGCTGTAACAAAATATCGTCCATCCCCCGTCGGATTTTTTTGCAAATGATGCGGATTTTGTTTGAAATACGGTAAATCAGATAATTGTTCTACAACAAAGTCTGGCAATATAACTTCAGCTTCTGAACCTGTAATACTAGGAATTTCAACAAGATTGCTTAATAATTGAACCAATTGTTCTTTAGATTGCCACTTTGACATATAAATCCCCCTATTTTTCCGCATTATGAAAATCAATTCCAATATATGAATAAAAAATGACGACAGCTATCAAAATTATAATTCTGATGTACTGCCGATTTTTACTGATATTTCATGAGCTGCTTGTTTTACCTTACTAATAAGAAAAGATAGTCGATCATCATTAATTCGATGACTAATTAACCCAACACTTAATGCTCCTACTACTTTATGATTAAATCCTATAATAGGTGCAGCTACTGAAGCTGTCCCCTCTGTTTTTTCACCATAACTCACAGCATATCCTTCATTTCTTATCTGCTTTATTTGATCGAAAAGAATTTGCTTTTGTTCTGGTAAAGAAGAAAGTAAATGTTCTACAATGTGTTCCATTTCATTCGTGTTCATATTGGCAAGCATCGTTTTATTTGCGGCTCCAATCGAAAGTGGAATCTGCTCCCCTAAGTTATCGATAACTCGAATTTTTAAAGGGCTATCAATTCTTTCAATGATAATAGAATGTGTTCCATTTGGAATGTTCAAATAAACACTTTCTTCAACTTCTGAGGCCAAACGCTTCATCACTTCTCTTGCAACAGATCTGTAGTCTACCTTCTCCAATTGACGTAATCCTATTTCCATCCACATTGGTCCAATCTTGTACTGTTTTGTTTCTGAAATTTGCGTAACTAATCCATGCTCCATTAAAGAGTTCAGTAACCTATGTACTGTACTAACCGGGAGATGTGTTCTATCAGCTATATCAGAAATAGCCCAATACTCTTTTTCATTTGTAGAATTCAGTAACTTAATAATACCTATCGCTCGATCAATGGACTGTACCATAACTCGCCTCAACTTTACTTGTAGTATGTTTAGCCTAATTACCTATCAATTTATCAAAAATTCAAACTGAAATCAATTAATTTATTTAATTTTCTAAAAATAGAGATATAACACTATCAAAAAATGAAAACGCAAACAAAAAAATATTGACTTTTCTTTTTAATTATCTGAAAATTAGAACAAGATTTCACATCACGGAATACATTCCATAATACGGAAAAACATCAATTTTCATACTACCAATTATGAAAGTGAGGAAAACAATGACGCAAGTAAACAATACAAACAATGAATTAAAGCACACGATGAAAGGTAGACATTTATTCATGATTGCACTCGGTGGTGTGATTGGAACGGGGTTATTTAACGGATCTGGTTTTATTATAAGTCAAGCTGGACCTGGTGGATCCGTACTTGCCTTTATGGCCGGTGGATTATTAATGTATCTCGTTATGCTATGTCTTGGTGAGCTTGCTGTAGCAATGCCAGTTTCAGGTTCCTTCCAGAAATATGCCACTAAGTTCATCAATCCCGCAACTGGGTTTACCATCGGATGGTTGTATTGGCTAAGCTGGGCGAATACGACTGGTCTTGAATTTACCACTGCTGGTATTACAATGCAGCGATGGTTTCCTGATATTCCTGTCTGGGTTTGGTGTTTAATATTTGGTGTTACAATATTCACTATTAACGCATTATCCGCTCGTAGTTATGCAGAAACAGAATTTTGGTTCTCAAGTATAAAAGTATCTGCCATTATTGCTTTCATTATTCTTGGCGGCGCCGCTATGTTCGGCTTTATTGATTTAAAAGGAAACGAACCCGCTCCGCTTCTTTCAAATTTCGTAAATCATGGTGGTTTATTCCCAAATGGACTTGCCGCTATCTTATTAACAATGGTTACAGTCAATTATTCCTTCCAAGGTACAGAACTTGTTGGAATCGCAGCAGGTGAAAGTGAAGATCCAGGAAAGACTTTACCTCGCTTTATTAGAAATATAATATGGCGTACAATGTTTTTCTTCGTCTTAGCAATCTTTGTTCTCGTGGCCTTAATTCCTTGGGAAGAGGCAGGATTAACAAAAAGTCCGTTTGTTGCTGTATTTGATAATATAGGTATTCCATATGCAGCTGATATTATGAACTTTGTTATTCTTACTGCTGTTCTTTCTGTCGCAAACTCAGGACTATACGCTGCAACTCGAATGCTTTGGTCATTATCAAAAAATGATATGGCTCCAGCCTTTTTAAAGAAATTATCATCACGAGGGATACCTCTAAACGCTTTAATTTTGACGATAGCTCTATTTCTGCTTTTTCTCTTTTGACAAGCGTTGTAGCTGCTGAAACGGTTTACTTATGGCTGATTTCAATTTCTGGAGTCATTACAATTATTGTTTGGATGTCAATTTGTGCTTCTCAATTCTTTTTCCGTAAACATTATTTAGCCGAAGGTGGAAAATTGGAAAACTTAAAATTCAGAACTCCACTTTATCCTCTTGTCCCAATTCTCGGTTTTGGATTGTATGGCATTATATTAATAAGTCTTATCTTTATCCCAAGTCAAAGACTAGGAATCTATTGCACTGTACCATTTATCATCTTTTGCTACACCTACTATCACTTTAAGATTAAGAAAAGAATTGCTAATAACACTCATACAGAGACTAAAATTAGCGAAACTTCGTAATACTGTACTATATTTAAAAAACCGTACATTGCTTTTACTTTGTGATAAGAACCATAATTTTGCCGTTTGGCAAGCTTATGGTTCTTTTTATTTGCGGCAAACATATGCTTCCAGGATTTGAATAATATTTTTAATATCGCTTTTAAATAAAGTCACGGTGTTTATAAAAAAGGCGCGATGTTTTGTCCCTTTGGATCTGTTTATCTAAAGAGATGTTTTTATAGTGAAAAGAAGATCTGAACTGAAAGGCGGATTAAGAAACTGCTGAGTAGCAATAAAGTTACTCCACTAAAGGGCCAGATTGTTGAAGAACGTTTTCAGGCAATTAGATTATTCAAGTTTGAATAGATCATTGAGATTGCGAAGGTTTTCACCTAAACTGACGGGGCAGTAATACTCAATTAAAAATAATGGTAAAGTTAGTGAAAAGAAGAAGGATTGAAAATCGTATAGATTCATTCATTTTAATACATTTTAAGTTTTTGTTTGGCGAGGTATTTGAGAAGTAAGAATGATTTCATCAAAAAAACCATTGGAGCTCCAACCCGTTTTTATATGACTATTTTTCCAGACCCAATTTAACATCATAACAAATTACAAATAAACAGTCTATACTTTTGGTTAGATTTTTTATATAGTTTGATTGACAGCAAAACCTAAGAAAAGGGGTGTTATTCATTGAGAATCACTTGTCACCTTGATCAATCTGATTTACAGGAGTATATGCAAAAAGTCTTTGGTACCAGTTATTTGGTTTCTAGTGTAACGAAAATGCATGGCGGTGCACAAAAGATAGTCTATAAGATTGACTGCAGCAATGGATTTTCCTGCGTTCTGTATGTTTGGGATCTTACCATGAATTATTTTCAAGAAGAAATAGCAAACGGAGATATACATGAGCACTCCTATAGTAGTGATTTATTTGAATTAAATAACAAGTATTTAATCCAACAAGGAATTCAAACTCCCCTTCTATATGATCTGAATAAGGAAAGAAACCGTTATCCTTATGATTATGCTCTCGTTGAATATGTAAATGGACAAAAGGCAGAAGTTTATTTTCAACATTCCGATTCATGTGTTAAAGATAAAGTGTTTCAGCGGATAGGAGATATGCTGGCAGACATGCATGCCAACGAGAGACTTACTCATGGGAGAGCGAATCAAAGTGGGATCAACACGGAAAAATGTCATCACTTGCAAATGAAGAATGCAAAAAAAGATTTAGATTACGCATGCCAACATATTGACAGCATCAGGGCTAGTCATAGCAATCTACTCGATACATTGTACGAGCTTGAATCAAAAATTGAACCAAGAAGTCGTTATGGATTTATACATGGGGAACTCGGCCCTGATCATGTATTAATTAATGACAAACTAGAACCTTATTTGATTGATATCGAAGGCGCCGAGTTCTTTGATATTGAGCATGAGCACAGTTTTTTGCAGTTTCGATTTGGGGATTATTATCGATATTTAAAGAATGATACTCTCGACCCCAACAGGATGTTATTCTATCGATTCCATCATCATATATCCTTAACTTCAGGCGGGTTGAGATTGCTTCACAGAGGATTTCCGAATCAACAATTTGCAAAAGATCTAACCGATCACCATTCCCGTTGTGCACTGCGTTTTATTGAAGGTTGAACTTATGTCATTAAAAATTTAAAGATAGATAGGAGTTAAATACAATGATAAAAGGTTTCGGAGGAATATTTTGGAGAACTAAAAATCTTGATGTTATAAAAAAATGGTACAGTGAAGTGTTGAAGATTGAAATAGAAAATTGGAACGGGACTGTGATTAAACCCGAATTAGGAACTGAGACTATCTTTTCTTTCTTTGCCGAGAATGATAGTTATTTTCCTACAGAACAACAAGTGATGTTAAATTTCCAAGTACATAATCTAAACGAGACTATTCAGCATCTTGAACAAATTGGCGTACCTCTTGAAAAGAAAGAAGAGATTAGTGAATTTGGAAAGTTTATTTGGATTAAAGATCCTGAAGGTCGATTGATCGAACTTTGGGAGAAATAGCCGGTTGCAATCATTTACTATTAAGCTAACGAGTGCTTTAGTTCAATAAAAAAAGTTGATTCCTTTGAAGTGCACCTTCGTTTATTAGACACAGTCTAACAATCGGAGGTGCACTTTTTTATGGATTAAAACTTCTTAGTGTTGTAAATTCGCATTTTCCTGTGTGTTAGCTATTGATAACCCTCTTTCCTCCATCATTTGCACCAGGTTACGGAAGCTCAAATTGTACCGTAGATACCATCTTACTGTTAATAAGATTAGTTCAGGCTGATAATGCTTCCATTTAAACAAATTTTCCTTTTCCATACTTATCACGCACCTGTTTTAGAGTCATACTTTCAATATACCCAAGCTTAAGAGATTACTTGCAAGGGTCTTGAATTTTTCGCACCAGAACCATAAAAAGTCATCCTATTATTTCTAAAAATTGTATAAAAATATTGTCCCACACACAAGATTAAGTGGCCTTATATATCTAAATGAAAAAATAACCCATACTTCATTGACAATCACCTTAAATATCTGAATTTTCCATATATTAAAGGATATTACTCAAACAACCTCGAACATTGTAATAAATATACATAAGGAGGTTGATCTATTTTGTTTCGTTCATTTACAAATGGTTGTGTTGCCCTTGTGCAGCGTTTCTTGCCAGAACCGTTTATTTTATCATGTTTATTAACTGTTTTCGTTATCTTCTTCGGCATGTTTGCCACGCACCAAACACCGGTAGAAATGATTACGCACTGGGGTAATGGAATTTGGGGACTTCTCGCCTTTTCTATGCAAATGGCACTTGTACTCGTGACTGGATCTGCTTTAGCAAATGCCCCACTTATTAAAAAAGGATTAACGAAAGCAGCGAAACTACCGAAAACGAATGGCCAAGGTATTATCGCAATTTCAATTGTAAGTTTACTAGGAGCATACATAAACTGGGGATTTGGTATTGTTGTTTCTGTTTTATATGCAAAAGAAGTGGCCAGACAGTTAGAAGGATTAGATTATAGGTTAGCAATTGCTTCTTCCTACTCTGGATTTCTCATTTGGCATGCAGGCCTTTCTGCTTCTATCCCTCTTACGTTAGCAACTGGCGGCGAAACGTTAATAAAAACGACAGCTGGAAGTATTAAAGAAGCGATTCCGATAACAGAAACTTTATTCTCACCATACGCTCTCGTTCCAGTTATTATCTTTCTCATTACGATGCCTCTCATTAACCGGGCAATGCATCCAGATGAAAAACATACGATTACAGTAGATCCTAGCGTATTCCATGAAGAAGCTGCAGCTCAAGAAGTAGAGAAAAATACGTTCGCTGAAAAAATGGAAAATAGCATCATTATTACACTTTGCATCGGGTTATTAGGTCTTATTTATATTTTCAACTACTTTTATACGAAAGGCTTTAACCTTACACTTGATATCGTTATTTTTATGTTATTAATTGCAGGCCTTATTTTCCACCGTACTCCTATTCAATATATTCGCGCTTTCTCTGACTCAACTAAGAGTGCTTCAGGTATTTTACTTCAGTTTCCGTTCTATGCTGGAATTATGGGCATGATGATTGGAGTAAATAGTGAAGGGCTTTCGCTTGGAGGAGCTATTTCTACTTTCTTTATTAGTATTTCAAATGAAACCACATTCCCGCTCTTTACATTTTTAAGTGCTGGAATTGTTAATATTTTCGTTCCATCTGGAGGCGGTCAATGGGCAGTGCAAGCACCAATTATGATTCCAGCTGGCGCTGAACTTGGTGTACCTGCTGCGAAAACAGCGATGGCAATTGCATGGGGCGATGCTTGGACAAATTTAATTCAACCTTTCTGGGCATTACCGGCATTAGCGATAGCTGGTTTAGGCGCTCGTGATATTATGGGATTTTGTGTTGTTAACTTACTATATGCAGGATTTATCATTAGTCTATGTTTCTTATTTATTTAAACGAAAAGCTAGTTTTATACTAGCTTTTTTACATAATAAATCATTCGTTATCTATACAGCTTATTACCTTCCTCCACTCTACCTCTGCATGATTTAATGCTTCATATGTAAACAAATCTTCACACACTTTTTCAATCATATGAGGATTGTTCTTAAGGAAATTCCACTGCAATACTTTAGGAAGAAAATATGTTTCATATTCTTTACTTCCCTTTATTACCTCATCAACTTCTCTTTCACAAATCCCTCTTATTAAATAATCATTTCTTAATTGTATCTGAATTTGTTTTAACGTTTCACTACACTTCTTCAATTGGACTAAACACTTAATATACGTACGAAAAAGTTCGTCATCATAATTGCAACAATTTATAATACGATCGATTTCATTCATAAATTAAATCTTCCCTTTCTTTAACAGCTTCTCTACGATTTGCACATTTTTCGAACTTTGTAACAAACGATTTAATACTGTTAGTAACTCTTCTTTTTCTAAACCTTTCAATTGCTCTTTAACTGTACTCTCACCAGCACCTTGGATTTCATACACAACTGCCGCCATATGTTTACAATAATTTTCATAAGGACACTCACAGCTACTTTCTGCAAAATCTTCAAGATCAATAATCACTTCATAATTCCCTGCATTTCCAGTAACGAACGCAAATACTTTCTTGTCGTGTATTTCAACATCTTCTACATGTCCCTCTTCATAATATTCATATCCTCTATCTATAATGTACTTTGGAATCCATTTCATTATATCTTTTAATAAGTAAGCGTACATAACAACACCTCTTCCTCTAATTCCCTTTTGACTTCCAAAATCCTGCATGTTATTCTAATAACTGTCAAGTAGCGAGTCTACGTGACAAAACGACTGACACCTATTCGGCGGAGGTGTCTCTTTTCATTTGCAGCCGATATGAAGTGCCTCTTTCAGGCACATTCAATCTTTGACACTACACACTCAACACCATTCCCTTGTATCAGGCTGCTTTAGCAGTCTTTTACGCTACATACTTTGTTATTTCAAGAAAAAAAGAGAGCCTAGCTCCCTTTTCCCGCTTTATAAAATACCCCTTTTTCAGCATAGCGATATTCATCATCAGCTAAAGTAATTTTTCCATCCAGTTTGAGTTCATCTAATAGTCTTGATAAATAAAATTGATGTAACATTTTTTTAGTGAATTTTCCTTCATGATGCGAAACGATATGTTCTTGAATATCTAACAATGATATTGGCTTATCTTGCTCTATCATATATTCATAAACTGTACTACGCAGTTTTACGTATTTTTCGAGTGTCACAGTACTTCGCAACCCCTTTCTTCTTATTATATGTTTTCGTAATCGGTTTTTTTGCAACAAAAAAACCTCTCCGATAAGAAGAAGTTACGTATATCTTCGTCTTATCTCCCAGAACAAATATGTTCTGCTGGAATTAGCACCTGCATCGCGGTTGCTGGGTTTCATCGGGCCAGTCCCTCCACCTCTCTGGATAAGAAAATATTCACTTTAAATTTTACTATACGTAATTTTATTGTAATTGTCAAATAAATATAATAAATTATATTTTCTTCTTTATTGTTCATACTACAAAAAGATGTACAAAAGGAGGCTACTACATTGCAAAAGAACGCTCGTGGGTACGTACAAGATTCATTTCAATCATTACAAGAAGCGAAACATTGTTTAGAAGATGCATTACAAACTGTTGAAGAAGATTTTAATCGCGCACGTATTGAACAATCACTTTACGCTGTAGAACAAGCATTACAAAGATGTGATTATACCGTTCATATTTTAGAACAAGAATGAAAAATCCCCATCAAAAGATGGGAATTTTTTTCAAATGGCATACTTCATCATTATTACCGTTATTATTAAAAATATACAGAATTAACAATTTCTAAAATCCCTACTTTTAATATAGAAATCTTTTTACCATACAACATAATGGCCCGAATTAAACTTGGTACAAATATGAGTGAACACCATGGATTTATAGTAAATACGATTACTGTTAATACAATATGATACCCCCAAGATATAAAACGATACTTCGGATTATTTTTTTCACGAATCATCGTTTTCACATAAAAGGTACTTCCTAAAAAATATAGAAATGAAATAAGCGCAATGAATAATGCTGTTTTATCTATGAATTTCATGGAGAAATAATAACTTATTAAACCACCTATACAAAACACAATAATCGCGCAAATGTCATTTAGTAATGCTCGTTCATTTTTCCGACGAGCGTAATACATATTTACAATAAACAATGGAATCATTAATACTGCGAATAAAAGAATTCGCCATTCATATAATAAAGAAATCACTCCACATACAAATGCAATGATAAAATAAACAATTGCAGCGTGTAGAAATTCTTTTTTTCGTCTTTGCCTTATGTACATGAGAAATGGATAAGTAGCTAGATAGATAAAGAACCAGGCTAAAAACAATGGGATATGATAAAAAGTAGGTTTACCAAGTAATACACTTAATAGAAATGGTATGACAAGCATCGCCCATGCTCCATGTTGCTTCGGAATAACTAACTTCATTAACTATACACCTCCCTCTTGAAAATAGTTTTCACCTACTATTATACAAATAAATTCATATAATAACGGACATATATTGAATCTATTTTTTGACAATAAAAAATGCTCCTTACAATATGTAAGAAGCATGAAAGAGGCAAACGAATATGTAAGTCGCGACCCTACCTTATATGAGTATGCTTTTCTATGTCACGTTATGCTCATCTAATATACCGTATTTCTTTTTAAATCTTGTGAGGATCGTAATCCATGACGTACTAAATAACAGAAGGAAAATAACATTCGATATCGCATGACTAAGATCGAAAGAAAAACTTGCGACATAGTAAGCAATAACTGTTTCCCACGTTGCTTCCTGTATAAAACCAAGAAGACCCCAAAAATTCATAATCCAGCCAAATAGAAATCCAACGGCAAATCCGTACAACAGTCTTCCCCACAGTTTTTTCATTAAAAATGTATTACGTAATAGTCCTGCTATAAACCCGATCATGCCCCAAGAGAACATTTGCCACGGCGTCCACGGACCTTGTCCTAAAAAAATATTAGATACAATAGCCGCCGTTGCCCCAATCATAAAGCCAGTTTCACTCCCAAAAACAATTGCAGAAACGATAATGACAAAAGAAGTCGGTTGTACACTTGGTAAAATAGAAAATGGTACCCGGCTAACCGCTGCAATCGCGGCTAACACAGCAACGATAACAATTTCACGTGAAACAAACGCCTTCCTTTCAAAACGAACATAGAAAGGTAACATAATGACAGCTAATAAAAACAAACTACTTACCATGTAATACCCGTCCATAATAAAAGTCGTAAAGAGTAGTGTACATATTACAACAGCAAAAATAAATATTATGAATGCAACATATCGTTTGGACACGCTTCGTACACATCCTCCCACGTTAATGCAAACGGCAACTCTCTACGGATGAATCGATTAATAGATGTTGTATAAAAGAAGTTACCACTAAAGAACTCTTTCGGTGCATCATTCATAATGACTTTCCCGTCAAATAACATCATGCACTGATCAACGTATTTCGCTGCAAACTCAATATCATGCGTTGCCATTACAATTGTTGTACCTTCTTTTTGCAGCTGTTTAAATAGCTCTCCTACTCTTTCCTTTTTCCATGGATCTAGTCCCTTTGTCGGCTCATCGAGTAATAATAAAGTTGGCTTTGATAATAACGTTGTACATAATGCGAGTAATTGTTGCTCTCCGCCGCTACAATCATGTGGATGGCGCTCTTTAAGTGAATCTAACCAGAACTTTTTCAACATTTCTTCTGCTATTGTTTTTCCCTCTTCACCATATAATTCACGCGCACGCTCATAAACCTCTTCCCATACTGTATCAAAAGTAAAATGATAGTACGGATGTTGCGATACGTACCCTATACTTTTAAATCGTTCTTTCGAATCAATTTTATGTACCACTTTCCCATTCCACTTTACCTTACCTCTTCTAGCTTTTTGCAATCCTGCTAAAATCGTTAACAGTGTAGACTTCCCGGTTCCGTTTTTCCCAACTAGAGCTGTCCATTTTCCCTTTTCGATGTTCACTGTTAAATCACGTAAAATAAGTGGACTACTTTTTTCATATTGAAAAGATATATGTTCTGCACTTAAAATTACTTCTTGCTTTTCACATTGTTCTACTTGCCCATTCCTATATGATATCGCTGAAAAATCATTCATTTTCATTTGTGCTTCTCGCACTGTAAATGGAATCTCTTTCACATTCCACTCTAAAAACAATCTTGGAATTTGCGGAATGAATGGACGAAACTTTTCTACTTCCCACATGTTCGCTATCACATTTTTAGAAGTACCATCATAAATGATTCTGCCATTATCCATACAAACAACGCGTGTTGCGAGCGGTATAACTTCATCTAAACGATGTTCACTTAAAACAATCGTAATTCCAAGTTCTTCATTAATACGCTTTAACAATCCCAAAAACTCTTTCGCAGCAATCGGATCTAGCTGCGCTGTCGGTTCATCCAGTAATAGTAACTTCGGCTGCATAACTAATACTGCTGCTAAATTTACTAGTTGTTTTTGACCACCAGATAAAGTATGGACAGATTGATGTAACAAATCTTGAGAACCTAAAAAGCTAATGAGTTCCGCTATTCTTTTTTGAATAATATGTGATGGGAGCCCGATATTTTCTAAAGAGAATGCTAATTCTTGAATAACTGTATCCATTACGAGCTGATTTTCTGGATTTTGAAATACCATACCAATTTCTTGTGCAGATAATAAATCAGGTACATCTTCTAATAAAGCACCATCATAATATGTATGCCCAGAACGCGTGCCAATTGGAAGTAACTCCTTTTTAAAATGCTTTAATAAAGTTGTCTTCCCAGAACCTGAACCGCCAGCAAGTACTATAAATTCTCCTTTTTGAACAGAAAGAGAAATATGCTGTAACGCGTATTCATTTTCATCAGTATATATAAATGATAAATTCTTTATTTCTGTATGCGCCACCATATCCATTCCCTTCCTTCCATTACAATCGGTAAACTAATAAACATCATAAATAGGAAAAACATCATTCCATCATATTGCTGGAATAGTATTGATTCCACTTTCGGATAAATGATCAATTTCCCTCCGCCATAATAACTAAATATGAATGAGGCTATAAATAGAATACTTAAATAACTTAGCGTGTACCAATCGCGTCTTTCCATTCTATACCGAATATAAGTCGTACGTTTCGTTACACCAAATCCACGAGCTTGCATAGAATCTGCTGTTTGTAGTGCATCTTCTAACGAACAAACTAATAACACTTGCAGTAATTTCATCCCATTTTTTATACGCTCAATGAGTGAACCTGAATCTAATTGCACACCTTTCGTTTTTTGGACGAGTGTAATTTTCTTTAATCGCCTAATAAACAAAGGAACGAACCGTACTGTAATCATCGTTAACAATGCAACTTTCGGTGAAATTCTTGAAAATAAATATAAAAATTTATGACTCGAAATAATATCGTTATAAGAAGCAAACGTAAACATAATCGCAACTAATAATAATCCCATAACAAGTCCATACATACAGGCCTCAAGCTTAATCCGGCTATCTCCTAACCAGAATAAAGTAGTTGCACCTCTATGTGTTAATAAAGAATTAAATAAAATTACCATAAGAAAGAAAACGATTGTACCCGGTAACATCTTTCTTATCTTTTCGCTATTCCCTTGCATGATATTTATAATAACGATTAGTATAATCGCTCCAATTAAAAAAAGAGGATGAAGACACATCATACATAGTATCATCACCCCAATATAATAGAAAAAATTAACAAAAGGATGTAAAGAAGAAAAGCTTATTTTCATAGTCCTTTACCGAAGATCCTTTCCTATTTTAATACAAACACCCACTCGATTGTATCGCCTGGTTTTACTTTAACTACACCAGCACTATAGTTTGGAAAAGCACCGTTCACACGATATTTCCAGCCACTAGTAGCAGTAATATCTTTCTCGTATAAATCATTAATACCTTTTACATAAATATCACCTTTAGAGCCCATTGCATCAATCTCTAATCCTGTGCCCGTTAGCACACTGTAAACTGTGTCGCCTTCTTGTACATCAACCTTTTTCGCACCTAATAAGTATCCTTCATGACCTTTTACGGAGATAGTAACTTGTTTCGATTGCGGTTTCGGTACTGGTACTGGATCTGGTTTTTGTGGTTCAGGAGTTGGTACTGCCGGAGTCGGTATCGTTTTCTCCTCTTTATTCGGATCTTCCTTTTGCTCCTGCTTTGGTGTTTCTTTCGGCTGATTAACAACCTTTGCTTCTTCTTTTACTTCTGGCGCTTTCTGTTGCTGGGGTTTCTCTTCTTGTACTTTTTGTTGCTCTGGTTGTTTATTTGCAGCAGGCTGTTCCTTTGGTTTCTCTTCTTTCTTTACTTCAGGTTGTTCCTGCGCTTTTTCTTCTTTCGGTTTCTCTTCTACTTTTTGTTCTTGTTTATCTTTCTGCTCTTCTTGTTGTTTCTGTTCCGGTTCAGCTTGCTTCTCTTCCGGTTTCGGTACATCTTTTTGTTCTTCCTGTTTCGCTACTTCTTTTTGCTCTTCTTGCTTCGGTTCTGCCTTCTTCTTAGGTTTTACAGCCGTTTCTTCACATCCGGCTAATAATCCCAATGAAAGAACTAAAGAAATGAACCATTTCATCTTACTCATGCTGTCCCTCACCCTTCATATTAAAGTGAAACTTTAATGAGTGGAGATTTTGTTCATCCCCACTCATTATTAGCCCTCACTTTTATAATAAAATTAGGAGCAAATGATTGCTCCTAATTTTTGTTAAGCTGCTTTACGTCTCCATAATACATATGCAGAAGCGATACATAATACACCCATACCTACTTGTGTTGCTGCACTATGAGAAGATGCTCCTGTTTGTGGTAATTGATTCTTATTCTTGTTTGTTTCTTTATTAACTCGTTCGTTATCTACAACAACTTTTAGATTTTCATCTTTTGGTTGTTTTTGTAACTCTTCTTGTTGTTTCGGCTGTTCTACAACTTCTTTTTCTTCTACAGTTGTCTCTGGCTCTACAATTGGTTTCGTATCAATTTCATTCTCTACTACATTTGACCAATCATAAATCGATTTCCCGAGATCTTTAAACTGAAGTAACGCTAAAAATGCTTGCTCTGTAGCCATTCCGCTACCTTTTTGATCACTTGGTAACCATTTGAACTCACCATTTGGAAGCTGGTATGACATTAAATTTTGTACTGCTTTATTAAGACGATCGTGATCTACATCTTTAACTAGCGATAGTCCAATAATTGCTTGTGCAGTACTATTAGAATTCTCTTGTCCATCAGCGGCAAAACCACCATTACCTAGCTGCTGCTTGTATAAATAATCAACAGCTTTTTGAATAGCTGGCTTTACATCTGCTTGATCTTGATAAGGAGCTAATGCTGCTAATACCATACTTGTTACATCAACGTTACTAGCACTTTCTTTACTACTTGAACTATCATATGTCCAGCCACCGTCTGTATGCTGCGCTTGTAAAAGTGCTTGTACTAAAGCAGCTCGATTCCATTTTGCTTCGGCCGGAATCTCATATTTCTTTGTATCTAATGCAAGTAATGTAAATGCGTATCCTGTAACAGAATTCACTTTATCTGATTCAAATAAATTTTGTACTAAATTTTGTCCCTCTACCTTTGTAGGATCAACATTCATTGCATTCATCATAATAATCGTTCTAGCTAAATCTGTTGCTGAAAAACGATTTAAACGCTTCTTAACCTTTTCAGCTACTGGCTTAACATAGTTTATTTTCGTTTCAAGCGGAACATTTACACCTGAACGAGCAAGTCCAATCGCAACCCAATCACTACCAATTCCATCTTGTAACATCTTTTCTGACGTTTTAGAAATCGCTTCGTTTAATTGTGCTGCTGGAATTTCGACTTTTTCTTGCTTTGGTTGTTCTGTTACTTTATCTTCTGGTTTACCATCTGGCTTTTCTGTTTTCGGTTCTTCTGGCTTACCATCTGGCTTTTCTGTTTTCGGTTCTTCTGGTTTATCATCTGGCTTTTCTGTTTTCGGTTCCTCTGGTTTACCATCTGGTTTTTCTGTTTTCGGTTCCTCTGGTTTTGGCTCTTCTACAGTTTTACAAGTGCCAAATTTATCTAACGTTTGTTGCAACGTTTGTTGACTCATATTGCTCCAGTCTGCAACGTAACGAAATGCAACAACATCCCCAGACTCTAATTTATAACTATCCGCCCCAACTTCTGCAGATTTATCATTTACATCATACAACCAACCGCTCGTTGCTCCGGCCATTAATCCATCGATGCCCTTTATATACATTCCAAATGACATACTTTCAGATGTTACTTTGTCACCCATAACTTTTTGTAACAAACTAAAAGCTGTTTCTCCATCTTCAATGGAAACTTCTTTTGGACATAACATAATTCCTTTTTGTGATTCACCAATAATTGCAAGTTTCGCTGTCTTTCCTTCAGCAAACGTAATATGTACTGTATTCGCAAAAGAAACAAATACAAGTGCCACTGCCATTAATGATGTAAGCAGCCATTTCTTTAACATTGCCATCCCAAAATTCCCTCCCTTTACTAACATTCACACAAAAAAAGACCCTTTAAGGGTATGCGGTTGACACTCTCTTTTTGTAAGTGTCGAACAAAAATGTACAACACCTCCTACCCGCATTATTCGCGGCTATATTTGTATAGGAAAAATAATTTCGTTTATGAACGCACCATTGTGATAACATTCACTTTTCTAGGCAAAATTTACTCCCTTTTCAAGTTATCCCGCTATTCGCCGAGCAGTAAGACCCCCACCTCAAATTCAGCGAAAGCAAAGAAGTTAGGTGGGGATCAACTGCCCGTAAATGCCCGATTGGTGAAGGCTAATAATCAGTGGGGATGAACAAAATCCCCACTGATTAAAGTTTCACTTTATCGTAAAAAGATAAACCTATACATTCTGCAAATTTTGATTTTCTGTATTATTTTACTATTGACAAAGAATTTTGTCCATGATTTATCAGATTTATTTTCTAAGAATAATAGCTAAATAAGCTTCCATTAATAGAAGTCATCCCGCACTATGTAAGCTTTTATCACTAACAATAATCCCATCTTCATCTACATAAACATATTCATTCGGCTTCCATTCAACTTCACCAAATTGCACCGGAATATTTCTTTCTCCTTTTCCTTCTTTTACACTTCTATTTGGCATTGTCCCTAACGCTACAATACCAATATTAATATTTTTTAATTCACTAGAATCACGAACATACCCATTTACAATAATTCCTGCTAAGTTTCTTTCTTCCGCAATAGCTGCTAAATTATCCCCGAGTAACGCACAATTTTTAGAAGCTCCACCATCAACAACTAATACTGTTCCTTCCGGCAGTGTTTGTAACCCCTCTTTTACTAGTACATTATCATCCTTCACTTTTACCGTTGCAATTTTCCCATAGAATTGTTCTTTCTTCCCATAAGATTGAAAAGACTGGCGACATATTTGTAATTTCTGTTCAAATTCATCACATAGATCCGTAGTTTTCCACATCTCTTTCCCTCTTTTCCTTTTCTTTTATATTACATATTCTTGGATTTTTTTCGTTTCCCTGTCTAATGTTGCAAGAATTTGTATGTGCAGAAAAAGGATAGAAAAACTATTGCCTTAAGAAGCCACCTTTATTATAATCTATTTCACAGATAAATTTCACAATATTAAAAATTAACCAGGTGAAAAAGGAGGGGTTTTATGCAATTACAGACCGAGGTAAAAAAACAGCCGAGTAAACGAAAGTTTAAAATGCCTGACGCGTACGTACTACTATTTTTTATCGCCTTACTTTGTGCCATTGCTACATATTTCGTTCCTGCTGGAGAATTTAAAAGAGTTACAAACGGTACTGTTACAACGACAATACCAGGGAGTTATCATTCTGTTCCACAATCGCCGGTAGGGTTTGTTTCTTTTTTTACCGCTATTGAAAAAGGAATGACACTTGCTGCTCCGATCATCTTCTTAATTTTATTTACAGGTGGAGCTATTGCGATTCTTGAAAAAACAGGTGCTCTTGACGGTTTAATCTATCATGTGATTAACAAATTTCGTAATCAGCAATTACTTTTCATTTGCATTGTCGCCGCACTCTTTTCTATTCTCGGCACGACTGGCATTATCGTTAACTCAGTTATTGGCTTTATCCCCATCGGCATCATCGTTGCACGCACATTAAAATGGGACGCTATCGTCGGCGTAGCAATTATTTATTTAGGCACTTATGCTGGTTTTAATGCTACTATTTTATCTCCCTCACCTTTAGGCATTTCACAAAAAATCGCAGAACTTCCGATGTTTTCAGGGATTGGTTTACGCACAGCAATCTATATCTCTTTTTTAATTGCCACCATTTTATATATTAATTGGTACGTAAAACGTTTGAAAAAATCGAATAAAAGAAGCATTCTCGGTGACAACTGGTTTCCAAGTAATGCTCTTTCAAGTGAGAAAGAAGTTGAGAAAACTGAAGTTCCTTGGACAATACGTCATAAATTAATTTTACTCGTTTCGGCTTTATCATTAATTGTATTTTTAATAGGCGCTTTTCGTCTACATTGGACAGACGCAGAAATGACCGCTACTTTTATTTTCATAGCAATTACAGCAGGAATAATAGGTGGTATGAAAGCAAACGATATCGCTTCTACTTTTCTAGCAGGCTGCCAAAATCTCATATACGGTGCTTTGATCGTCGGAATGGCTCGTTGTATTTCAGTCATTTTAGAACAAGGCAAATTACTTGATACAATCGTTAATCAACTCGCACAGTCTCTCGAAGGACATAGCCCTGTATTTGGCGTTCTCGGCATGTATGTAAGTAGTGCCGCATTACATTTCCTCATTTCATCCGGGACAGGAGAATCTGTTATTTTCATTCCGATATTAGCTCCATTAGCCGATTTCATGCATATTACACGCCAAGTTACAGTACAGGCTGTTATGCTTGGAGAAGGTGTAGTGAACTGCCTCAATCCAACTTCCGGTGTTTTAATGGGCGTTCTCGCAGCGAGCGGCATTTCTTATGGAAAATGGATTCGCTTCATGGCTCCACTTGCATTCATTTGGTTTATCATTGGACTTATTTTTCTTATTGTTGGCGTGAATATTGAGTGGGGACCGTATTAAAAGACTCATATAAAAATCACTTATTCTAGTATAGATATAAACAGGGATTGATCATAGTGATCAATCCCTTCTCTCAAAGTAAAATACCTTTAAATATTTTAATTCCAAATTTTATTTACCCATTCCGGATGATCAATAAAAGGATTACGATTATGTTGATATTTCGTAAAAATCACTTCATTACGCTTTCGCTCTAAATCATCTACCGGGTCTTGTTCATTCCATTTTAGTAAAACGGATAGTTTACCCATGTATGGATCTTTATTGTTATTCACCTTTTCATTTAATTCTAAGTCTATTTCGCCGTTGTCTCCTTCATAACGAACAGCCATGTAAAATAGCATTCTAGCGATATCTCCTTTTACACTATCACGAGGTTCCCAAGAATCACTATCGTACTTACATTCTGTCGCTTCTGAATGATTCACACCACCATTATCAAAATCCAGATTTCCACGTGAGCTATTTACAGATACATCCGTCGCTCTTAAATGATGCAAATCTGTTCCAGCTCCTGCAGCCGTTCCAAAATCACCGTGTGATTTTGCCCAAACATGCTCTCGGTTCCAATTATCAACTCCTGAACCATTCGTAAGTTTCCCTTGCGAACGCCCAGTATATAAGAGTAGCACATTGTTTTTATTATTTGGATCTTCATCAGTATCTCTTAGTGCTTCCCAAACCGCACTGTATGATAACTTTGTATGATCATCAATAATATTATGAAGTTCCTTCTTTAATTCTAAACCCATTTTTCCTATTGCATTATTATAATATGTATCGTCATAGCTTTTTACAATAATCTCTTGTGGTGATGCAGAAGCTACTTCACCGTGTATGATATCTGTGAATGATAGAGATGCAGTACCTAAAATAAAAAATGAAGATAGTGTAACCATAGCAAGCCTTGTATTTCTAAACTTCATATACCCATTTCCCCTTTAAAATATAATTTGAAGCTATTAACTAAAAAATGCTTTCTAGCCCCCAAAAACTTTTAGAAAGCCATACCCATCCTTTTCTTTTTATTTAATACAAAACTCTATTGAGTCTGTATTATTTCCACACTTTTTGTTTATCTACTTTTCACAAGGAATATCCTTCTCTAGTAAAGATTATTAAAATATTCTTTACAATTAAAAAGTAGTTTAATGTTAACTTATAAATTTCAATTTTTTTATGCAATTATGCATATTTGATAAATCGTTCGACTTTTCTTTTTTCTATAACTGTCTTTATTTTTTGTGTAAAACCCTTCTTCCTCTGTAGAATAAGTACAAAAATAGATTGGATACCATGTAAGGCACCAATCTATTTTAATTAAAGAAACTTTGGTAATTCTGAGTTCACAACACATTGTGCAGTAATGATAACATTTTTATATTGAGACAGAACTACTACTATTTATTTGGCATCGAATCTATATATTTTTTAACTACTTCATATACATATTCTTGATTTGCCGCTGCTGTATTCGGGTTGTATTTTCCGCCGTTTGTTTTATTGTTAGATAATACTCGAATTCCTAAAAATGGTACGTCATAAGCTTTTGCGATTTGCGCTGCGGCAGCGCCTTCCATTTCTTCTACAGATGTACCGTATTTTGTATGGAACCACTTAATTCTATCAACTTCATTATTCCAAACGTCTGCTGAACCTATCGTACCTTCCACCACTTTACCTTTTGTATACTTGTCTTTTACTGCATTAGCTGCTGCAAGTAAATCCTTATCTCCCTCGTAGTATCGGATTTTCTCAGCATTTGGATCTTCTCCTGCACTCCCTTCAGAAGCCATTAAGTCCATAGATATCCATTTTGCCGGCTCAATCCCTTGGTTCTCATCCATATTTGTTGTTTTTAATGAACCTATATTCGCGACTTTCTTTCCTAAAACAATATCAAATACATTTAAATTAGGATCATGTCCACCTGATGTTCCTTGGTTAATAATCGCTATAGGCTTATATTTTTCAATAGCCACTGCTGTAGCGGCTGCTGTATTTTCCATTCCTTTACCTGTTTTCGCAACGATTACAGGATAATTATCTACAGTTCCTTTATAAAATACAAAACTCCCAGATTTTTCTTCTTTCACATTTTTTAACCTTTTTGCAAATTTTTCAGCTTCTATTGGCATTGGGCCTTGAATTAAGATAGGGTTTTGATTGCTTTTTGCCTCAGCTACTTGTTTTGGACTAGCATTACATCCTGCAAGTATTGCGAATGACAATGCGATAGTAGTTGCTAGGGAAGCATATTTTTTTAACGGGTTTTTCTTCATAAATAATCTCCTCTTTCTCTTGTTGTTTCATATACTCGGAGTTTTGGTCCAAAGAAAAAAGCTCTAGAAATTGTAGAAAAATCTCTACTTTCTAGAACTACGGTAGTCAAAGTTAATTAAGCAAAAGATGAGGCCAATGCTAAATTATAGATCGGTAGCGGCTCAATACACCGAACGACCGAATACTTTAACCCGTAGTCCAGTTCTTTCATTGGGAACTAGGTAGAAACGCTCGGACCATATTACCGAGTATATACGAGTGATGATGTGTAAAATTATTATATTGGTAATATATCAAACTTTTAGTGTGCACGCAATCTAAATGTGAACATTTTCAATGAAAATAATAAAAATGTTCGTTTTTAAAACTTAAATAGTTAGGATTTTTCATTCCTAAATGGATAACGACGCTAAAAAACTCATAACCCATATACTAAACTAGATTAACCTACAACAACCGATCTTTTACAGACAATTACTCTACCTTTTCAGCGTTTGAGGCATTTATTACTACATAATTCGGTATTGTCGCAACGAGTTGTATTAAATGTTGGTACATACTAATTTGCATCATTTCATTCGCCTTCTCAGTATTTCCAAGCATTTGATACGCTTGTGCGATTAAATCTTCCTCTGGAAAATTAGGTCGTATCGTTTCGCCAAGTAATTGAAGCACCTCATTTGGTCTATTGAGTATAAGATAGCAAGTTGCTTGAAACGATGCCGCCTCTTTCACAAGAGAAACATCATCACTTTCTTCCTGCACTCGGCTAAAGAGAGACATTGCCTCTTCTAAAATTTCAGTTCTTTTATCCGTATCCTCTGTTAACATATGGTGGTTAATAAAAAGTAGTCCCATTTGAATTAATAATGGAAAACAAGAATAATATTTTTTTGTCACTTCCCTGCACTCCATCATTACTTCATCAAACGGTTCTTCACTAAAAGCTTCCGCTAGTCTATGATATAAATTTTTAATATCTTCCTGTTCCAGTTGCGGTGTATAACAGATTAATTCATCTATACTTATGTTAAAGTACGATGCTAACAGTGGCAAAAATGTAATATCCGGATAACTCTGCCCAGTCTCCCATTTGGAAACAGATGCTTTCGTAATACCGATATACGCCGCTAACTCTTCCTGTGTAATTCCCTTTTCTTTTCTCTTATCCGCAATAATTTTATGAATCTGAATCTCTCTCACTGTATCACCTCATACTTTTATTATATGTTCTTTCTTCCACACAAAATATGGATTTAGAGTCGACTTTCGTTAACAAAATCAACTGTTAGGAAACATCTCTCTAAAATCAAAGGCAGGAACATATTTGATATGTTCCTGCCTTTTTATTGTGGGGTACCGATACATAGCCATCTAACTAAGATTTTGAAGTGCTTCAAAATCAAAACTTGCATCTCACCACAGTTTTCTATGAGAATCCAGTGAACAGCTTATTTACATAATTTTCGATTATCGGAATTCAATGTATCTAAAAATTTATAAAAATGCTTTCCAGATCGCTTAGCTGGAGGGCATTCTTTGTTCACATGATTCTCGATATAAGAAATGAATAAATAGGATCTTAACATTAGCTCCCGTTATCAGTAATTGGATAACTACTTAAAACCGAAAAGGAATTTGCCAATTTTTTTGCAAAACTTAATGGTGGTTCAACAGATTGGATATGAATATACATAATCAATGGTTTCATATATAACCAATGATTATGTAAGGCGCTAACAATAATCCCTTGTTGAACAATTGATTGTATAAATAAAGGAATTTCTTCTTGTAAAATAGCAATTTCTCCAAAGTTCAACGCATTGCCACTTTGATCTAACGATTCAAAAGATAGCCCAACCGGTATCACTGAGGTGCTTGGTCGTCCTTGAACAAACACTTTAATATTACGACGCAAGGAGACAGAACAAACACCCTGATTTATGTTGCTTTTTCCATTAAGAATTTTAGCAAATTGCTCACAAAGGAAATTAAGGTTGTTCATAAATCTGATGCCCCTTTCTTATCAGATAAAAGTTACTTCATAAGTATTAATACTTATGAAGTAACTTTTATATAAGTAATTTAAGAAATTCCCATAAAGAAAAGACACCCTAAGGTGCCTTCCTTCAACTTGAACCACTTTAATTTTAATAAGGGGTACCGCCACACATCCATCAACTTAACGTATATTTTTATACAAAATGCGGTCTTTCCACGTAGTTTTTTATTATCTTGTATAG
>NZ_JAWRYM010000253.1:0-324 GCF_046534555.1 Bacillus sp. SIMBA_074
GTACCTATGAAAAACCGGTTACAAATGAACTGGAGTCAACGGATCGTTTGAGGCAGGTGATCAGAAACATCCTGTCTGGAACTGTAGTCCTTCTGCGTGACGGACATACGGAAGCACTCTTGAATAATGCACGAGGATGGGAACGGAGGAAAGTAAAGGAGCCACTTGCTGAGCCTGTCGTTCGCGGAGCCCGTGATGGGTTTGTTGAAACGTTGTGCGTAAACACTGCGTTAATACGATTTCGGTTAAAAGATCCAAATTTACGTGTGCGTCACTTAATAATTGGAAAGCGCACGCAGACTGACATAAATGTCCTTTATATAG
>NZ_JAWRYM010000254.1:0-324 GCF_046534555.1 Bacillus sp. SIMBA_074
CTTGACGCCCCTGTTACAAGTGCTTTTTTACCTTCGAGGATCATGCTTTTGCCCCCTTCAATGTTTCAATTGTTTTAGTTAGCGTTTCTATATCGGAGACCGAGTGAATTTGAACGGAACGATCGATCTTCTTTATTAATCCACCCAATACTTTCCCAGGGCCTACCTCGATGAACGTATCCACTCCCAATTCAAGTAGGGTTTTCACACTGTCCTCCCAGAGGACCGGTGAATACAGCTGTTCGATTAATTTTTCTTTTATTTCAGCAGGTGCAGTAATGGGCTTAGCCGTTACGTTTGAAATGACAGGAATTTGTGCCTGTT
>NZ_JAWRYM010000255.1:0-324 GCF_046534555.1 Bacillus sp. SIMBA_074
TGTGAACGTTCTCGGGCGCTTTCCTTCTTCGATTTTATTAATTCCTTCACCGAACGTACTAAGCGTATTATTTAAAAAGAAACCATCTACATATTTACCGCTACCGAAAAAGTTACTGAGTGTGTTCGTTGTAGAGACAACCGTTCCATCACCATCTATGACAACGAAGTGGGTTGTACTTTCGTGCTCTTCCACGTCACTAACTTTCGTTTTGTTAGCTTGGGTTTCATTAATTTGTTTAATTAATAAATTTACGTAGTGATCATCCACCCAGTCATCAGATGCTTGTTTACTAAATGATGGGTCAGCCATCTTTTTCAAACG
>NZ_JAWRYM010000256.1:0-324 GCF_046534555.1 Bacillus sp. SIMBA_074
CTCGACGGCTCCCCCGGCCGTGCGCTGGCGTTCCTCGACCAGTGCGTCCGGGAGCAGGGGGCCGAGGCCCGCACCGATGCTGCGCGCGGGGCTCTGGCGCCCCTGCGCGCGGTGCTGCAGCTGGCGCTCGGCCACCCGGACGCGGCCGCCGCGGTCCTCGATCGCGAACCGGTGACCGACAGCGCGGAGCGGATCGGGACCGCCCGCGTGGAGCTGGTGCTCGGCCGGCACGGCGCCGCCCTCCAGAAACTCCGGCCCCTCTCGGCGGTCGTGCTCTCGCCCCGTGAGAGCGCCGAGGCGTCCGCGCTGGAGGCGGCCGCGCTG
>NZ_JAWRYM010000257.1:0-324 GCF_046534555.1 Bacillus sp. SIMBA_074
GGAGCATGCCGCGCACTGGGGCCACGAACGCGGCTGAGCCGGCACGTGGCGGAAACCGCGGTTGAAATGGCGTCGATTCCGCTGCGAAGATCCTGCCATGGACCATTTCCTGCTCTTCTACGACACCGCGCCCGATTACCTGCAGCGGCGCGGCGAGTTCCGCCAGGCCCACCTGGAGTTGGCCTGGGCCGCGGCGGCACGCGGTGAACTGCTGCTCGGCGGCGCGCTGGCCGATCCGGTCGATGGTGCGGTCCTGCTGTTCCAGGGCGACGACCCGACGGTGGCCGAGCGCTTCGCGCGCGCCGATCCCTACGTGCTCAACGG
>NZ_JAWRYM010000258.1:0-323 GCF_046534555.1 Bacillus sp. SIMBA_074
TCGGTAGCTCAGTCGGTAGAGCAGAGGACTGAAAATCCTCGTGTCGGCGGTTCGATTCCGTCCCGAGCCACCATTTTTTTGTTTTTTTTTATGCCGGCTTAGCTCAATTGGTAGAGCAACTGACTTGTAATCAGTAGGTTGGGGGTTCAAGTCCTCTAGCCGGCATCATTTAGGGGCATAGTTTAAAGGTAGAACTGAGGTCTCCAAAACCTCCAGTGTGGGTTCAATTCCTACTGCCCCTGTAAAGTATGGGCCTATAGCTCAGCTGGTTAGAGCGCACGCCTGATAAGCGTGAGGTCGATGGTTCGAGTCCATTTAGGCCC
>NZ_JAWRYM010000259.1:0-323 GCF_046534555.1 Bacillus sp. SIMBA_074
GAAATCATCGAAGAGCTGGAGCCAGTCAAGCGCGGTGTGTACACGGGATCGATCGGCTGGTTTGGCTTCAATGGCGATGTGGAGGTAAACATCGCGATCCGAACCATGGTAGTAAAGGATGGCGTTGCCCATGTTCAGGCAGGGGCAGGTATCGTGATTGATTCGACACCAGAGGCAGAGTATCGTGAGTCATTGAAAAAGGCAGAAGCGTTATGGAAAGCACTTGAGCTTTGTGAGCAGAGAATGAGTAAGAAGAGCCTAGAGGAGATGAGCTAGATGATTTTGATGATTGATAATTACGATTCGTTTACTTACAACCTGGT
>NZ_JAWRYM010000049.1:0-22187 GCF_046534555.1 Bacillus sp. SIMBA_074
ATTGAATTTGGAACTAAGGCTGCTTAATGAAAAGACACCTAATCTATTACTGTCTACTTGACTGGGGTAAGACCATTGGTAAGAAGTCATTCTATTTAATGCTAAATGAGGACATACGGAATAATAGCAAATTAGGGAATGTAATATGTTCTTGCTTCCATTTCTTATAGTATTTAATAACTTTTGACTTCAATCTGGCTTTGTATAAAGCTTTTTTAACTTGAGAAATGAGCACAGTTACTCCTTTGCTCACAAATTAACTTTATAGCTTGCGATATCCCATTTCTCTATTTAAAAGTTTAGTTACACATTAAAACAATTCCATTTCCATACACCAAGTGAACATCAATTTGAAGGAAAACATGCAGATATTGAACTACATCTGGTCCATCAAAATGATCAAGGTCAGTTAGCAGTAGTTGGTATTATGATAAAAGAAGGACAAAAAAACGAAGGTTTTGCAGAAATGTGGGGAAATCTCCCGAACAGCAAAAATTCACAGGATGGTGTGCAGCATACCATTGATATAAAACAGCTTCTTCCTTCAGATCATTCGTCATTCCGTTACATGGGTTCTTTGACAACACCTCCTTGTACAGAAAATGTCCAGTGGATTGTGATGAAACAGACAATAGAGATGTCCAAAAAACAAATTGAAACGTTTCATAAATTATTCCCAACGAATAACCGACCAGTCCAGCCAATTAATGGAAGAGAAGTATCGTAAACATAAGGAATTATTGGAATAAAAAATAGTAGTGCGAGCAGCATAGCGAAGGTTTTGAAACCCAGACAATTTAAATAACGATGGTCTTGTTCAATGAGATTATTGAAATGTTTGATGGTACAATACTTTGCACCAGAACGGAAAAAAGCTGCTGTCCTAATGGGACAACAGCTTTTTCATTATGCTACGTCTTCTTTTTGTTCCTTTTGTAGTGTACTATTTTTGTAACCGTAACTGAAGTAGACAACAAGTCCAATTACAAGCCATATTGCAAAGCCGATCCATGTAGTTGCTGGGAGTTGTAATGCTAAGTATCCACAGAATAGAACAGCTAAAGCAGGAATCCATGGTACCAAAGGCACTTTAAAAGCGCGCGGTAGTTCTGGTTGTTTTTTACGTAAAATAATTACTCCAATTGATACAACGATGAATGCGAATAATGTACCGATATTTGTTAATTCTGCTAGTTTACTTAAAGGAACAAAACCAGCAAAGAAAGCAACCATAGTGGCAGTAATCCAACTATTGATAACAGGTGTTTTTGTTTTTTTATTTACGCGAGAAAGTACTTTTGGTAGTAAGCCATCGCGGCTAATTGCGTAAAATAATCGTGTTTGTCCATATAACATAACAAGTAATACAGTTGTAATTCCAGTAATCGCTCCTAAAGAAATGAAACCAGCAACCCAATCTTGTTGAATGTATTGTAGTGCAAATGCAACAGGATTTTTCACACCTAACTGATTGTAAGGTACAATCCCAGTTAAAACTAATGAAACAACGATATATAGAATCGTACAAATTGTTAAAGAAGCAATAATACCGATTGGCATGTTACGCTGTGGATTTTTGACTTCTTCAGCAGCTGTTGATACAGCGTCAAATCCGATGTAAGCAAAGAATACAGTTGCAGCCCCAGTTGTTACGCCAGAGAAGCCGAACGGCATAAAGGGTGTCCAGTTTTCAGGCTTTACATAGAAAGCGCCAACGCCGATAAATAGTAAGACAACAAAAAGTTTGATAGCTACCATGATAGCATTAAAACGCGCTGATTTTTTTGCTCCTCTTGTTAATAACAACGTCATTAGAAAGATGATACAGATTGCTGGTAAGTCTATATATGTTCCCGCTTCAGGATTATATGCGCTTGTTAAAGCCGTAGGTAATGTAATCCCAAATCCACTTAATAGACCTTGTAAATACCCTGACCAACCAGATGCAACAGCTGAGGAAGCTAATCCATATTCTAAAATTAAATCCCAACCTAAAATCCAAGCGATTAATTCTCCAAATGTTGCATAGCTATAAGTGTACGCACTACCGGATACCGGTACAGTTGATGCAAATTCAGAATAACATAAGGCTGCAAATACACAGGCTAAACCGGATAAAATAAACGACAAAACAAGTGCGGGTCCTGCGTGTTCTGCTGCGGCAACACCGGTAAGAACGAAAATCCCAGTTCCGATGATAGCGCCCACCCCGAGCATAGTAAGATCAAATGCACCGAGCTCTTTTTTTAAAGATGCTCCTTTTTGTTCTGACTGTGCTAATAATGCTGAAATAGATTTTTTTCGAAATAGATTCATATAGATACCTCACTTCTAGTTGTTGTAATATTCCGGAAAATAATATCATTTTGTCGTATAATGTCGAATCTTTGTAGTTCGTATTTTAATTCAAATAAATATTCTTGTAAATACTTATTTTTAGAAAATTAAATCTTTTAAGCGTACCTTTATTTCTTTTCACTTAATCCCTCTGTTCCAAATATATTCCTTCAAGAGAAAAACTTATATCCCTATATAAGTCATAGAGGATTGTTTGCATATTGACTTTAGTTTTATGTACAATAAAGGTAAAGATATAGTCTGAAACAGGAAGAGGAAAATCATGTCCAATTCATTAGTAAATTTACGTATCGATTTTGCCTTTAAGCAGTTATTTGGCACAAATGGGAATGAAGATATTTTAGTTGCCTTTCTAAATGCCATATTAAAAGATTCTTTAGAATCACCTATTGTTGCCCTATAATTAGAAGATCCACATTTGCATCGAGAATATGAAGAAGATAAATTATCAATTTTAGATATTTCGGCTACATTAAATACAGGAACAAAGGTAAATGTAGAAATACAATTGAATAACAATCACGATATGATTAAACGAAGCTTATATTATTGGGGAAGGTTATACACCTCTCAATTGCAAAAAGGAATGCCTTATAGCTCACTTCATAAAACAATTACCATAAACTTGTTAAACTTTGTGATGTTTCCAGAATATGAAGCGTTTCATACAACAGGAATCCTTTGGAATCAGCAACAACAAAAGTTATTAAGTGACGATATAGAAGTTCATATTGTAGAGATTCCAAAGTTACTACAGCAATGGCGTGAAGAGAAAGTTAATCCTTGGGAAGACTCGTTTGTTCGTTGGTTATTATTATTATCAGCGAATGAAGATGAGTACCTCACACAAACATTGGAGGACATTGCCATGAACCAAGATCCGATTTTACAAAAAGCAATGAATAAGTGGGAACGTATGAGTCAAGATTCTTCTTTCCGTCAAGCATATGAAGCAAGAGAAAAGGCCTTAATGGATGAGGCTGCAAAGTTTGCTCATGCTCGTAATGAGGGGAAAAAAGAAGGAATTCAAGAAGGGGTTCAGCAAGGAAAAACACAGATGATTAAAGGTATGCATGAACTCGGTGTACCACTTGAAACGATTGCTAAAGCCAGTAAATTAGACATAGATGAGGTTAAACGTATTTTAGAACAAAAATAATCAGTTCAAAAAAAGAACCTCTTAATTGGGTTCTTTTTTTGAGCTATTTGTCAACTAAGGGTAACACTAAATAAATTTTCATAGGTAATACTTATAACCTTATACTATGACACTTAACTTTATTTTCTTATATTAGAATTTAATTCGCATAAAAAACTAACATCCAAATTTCTTAGTTTTCATCTCTTTCTGGATTCACTCTATTATAATTTAGACTCATCGTTAAATATCCAATCTATTACTTATCGCCTCCCTATTAACCATAATAATTTTAAAAGAGTAATCCCCACTGTTATAAAAACAACAAATTAAATTTTTACAAAAGAAAACAACCTGTATAAAAACAGGTTGTTTTCTTTTATAGGGTAAAACAAAGAAAGAGTGGAAAAAAATGCACAAACTTCTAGGGCACAAGAAGTAAAACTATTGGAGAAAACTAAAAATTCTGATTTCTTACTAGATAAGGGTTTTTGTTTTCTCTTTCTTTGTTGTTATGAGTATAGCATTAAAAACGACATAAATCAACAAAAAATCTCACAATTCCTATTTTTTCGACATTATGCCGTAATTCCTTCACACATTATTTTTTTAAGCGCTATGTATATTTTATATCTGTTACATAATTATTTTATATATTAGGAAGTAAGTAATTCATCATAACTAATCCGGTTCTGGTGCAAAAAGATGATAAATAAAAAAGAATCAAGGATTCTTAAAGGAATCACCTATTAAGCAGTTAATCCAAACAGCTGGTTGATAATGTTTCCACTTAAATAAATTCTCCTTTTCCATACTGATCACACACCTTTTATAGAGTAGTACTATCAGTATTTCCAAGTTTGATAGACCATTTTCATATACTTCAAAGTTTTTGCACCAGAACCAAACAGCTACCATACTGAAAGTAGCTGCTTCCTAATGTATTCATCTTCTATGCATTTGTAGTAATGTGATCGTTAAATTTTCTAAATATCCATCATTTTTTATTTCTTGTATGACTTTTCCTTCTTTCATAAAGAGTATTCGATCACCAATTTCAGCAGCTACATCCATCATATGCGTGGAAAAAATAATCATTGTACCATTTCTTTTTAATGTCTTTAATATTTTTAAAAACTCATCTACCCAATACGGATCCAGCCCATTTGTCGGTTCGTCTAGTATCAAAATTTTAGGGTTTCCAAGACACGCCTGCCCAAATAAAAGTCTCTGTCTCATCCCTTTAGATAATCTATGTAAGCGTTCAGTTTGTTTCTCATTTAATCCTATTGTTTTAATAACAGCTTGTACCTTTTCTTTTCCTATATTTCGAAAAGCGGCATAAAACAATAAAAATTCTTGAACTGTCATATCTTGCTGTGCATGAAAATCATCTGGCATATAACCTATTTTACTCACATACTGTTTTCTATCCTTCTGTAATTCTATATTACCTAATTGAACAGTACCAGTTGTAGGCGTTGTAATTCCAGCTATTATATCAAGGAGCGTACTTTTCCCTGCTCCATTCCCACCACATAATACGATACACTCTCCTTCTTTGCTTTGAAATGAAATTGGAGATAATGCTATTTTCTTCTTATATCGTTTACATACTTCATTGAGATTTAATACTGTCATTTTTTTCTTCTCCTCTCCATTTGCCATCCCGCTACAAACAAGAACACAATTGTATAGATAATACAATATATTAATAGAATCCAAATAGCAGCTTTACTTTGAAAAAATATTACCAGTTGATCATATACTTGCCCAAATATTGCTCCACCACCTAATTGAATTACAAATATAATTCGAAGGAATTCAGCTGGGTTGCAAAACAATAACATTTTTATTAATGGTGCAATCATTGAATATGGAACAAAATTAAGGATGCTAATTAAAGCCGTTGGCCACATCATAATAAGAAGGAACCAAACTACAATACTTATCGCTAAAGCTTGCCACCTTGTTATAGAAAAAGAGCCAATTGTTATTCCCAGTAATAAAAATAAAAAGATTAGTAAAACAGAGAAGATATACGTTGCTACTACCCAAAACATATCAAAATTACTACCGCTTACTAATCCAATTACTATACTTACTCCAAAACTCATTGAAAAAATAGCTGTTTGCGCTATAAATTGTCCAATTGTTTTACCTATTACATATGAAGTACTCTTTAAAGGATACGTACATAAAAGTCTCCATTTCCCATTTTCCACCTCGCCTGCAATAGAAAATGCTCCTATAATTAACATAAGTAAAGGTACTATATATAAAATAAGGTTTACCATTGTACCAGTTACATTTGTATACCCTGCTAAAGCCTGAGTATTTCTTTCCATAACAAATATTACGGAAAACATAGTTATCCAAAGAAACAAAAACGTGTAGGCAAATTTACCGCTCACTGCACTACGCCATTCTGAATATAATATATTCCACATACCTACTCACCTCTCTACTGAAAAAGACAACCATAGTTGGTTGCCTTTTTCTAACTATTTTTTTCATAGCGATAGTATCTTATTAATGAGAATGTCCACTACCATGATCTTTCTTTTCTTTTCCCATCATCTCTTTATTCATTTCCCATTTATGTTCTACTAGTTCTTTATAAGAAAGGATTTCCCCAGTATGTTTTTCTACAAAGCTGTCTGCATCTTTCTTCTCTTTAAAAGAAATTACATTATAAGCCATCGGCGTCTTAATTGATTTGTCATATACATATGTAGCTTTATCAACTGCAACCCAATCTTTTGTATTGTAATCTCTTACAAATTTCTCTTGTGTTTTTTCATTTTTATGTTCATCCATCCATTTATACATACAACCAATATCATCAAATTTTAAAGCTTTTCCATTTTCTAAAATAACCTCAGTTGCAAATTGATTATCCATTACTGCCATATTACAAACATCACACTTATCATTTTTTTCATTAATAGCAACTGGCTTAGTTTCTTTCTTACCACACCCCACTACGGCAAATACCAAACATAAACAAATAGTAAATAACATATACTTTACTCTCATCAATTTTTCCTCCCTAAAAAAAACAATATACTTCCCATTAGTAACATGCTCACACTTACAACCAAAATGTTAGACTGAAATCCCACACCCTCACCTTTTTGCGAAACAATTTTCGGCCTCATACTAGGCTCTTTGTCCACCAATAAAGATTGATCTGGAATTTTTATGAAACTTTGTAAAATACGCATTCCTGGTGATTGAAAGAACAACTGATATTCTGGAATATCTTGTGTTAACAAGAGAAAATAGGCATCTGCTTTGTATGGAATATTACTAGTACCTGAACCATCTGTATCTACTTTTAAAGAAGCGTCCCAATAATTTTTATAGATATTGTTTTCCCTGCTTAGTGTAGCTTGCGACTCATTAACATTCCCTATCATTACATTTTGAGTAAATTCATTTGCACTGGCATCTTTAAATTGTAAACCGATAAAATTATTAGAGATTGAGTTACTCATAATAGTATTTTGCTTTGCCTTTTCTACATAAATCCCTACTCTATTATTAGCAATTTCATTTTGTAACACTTTTGTTTTTGTCGCATCATATAGTAATAAGCCTTGTGCATGAACATTACTTTTATTGTCAATAAAGTGATTTCCTACTACAGATGTTTCCTTTGTCCCCATAATCATAGCGCCTGTTGTATTTTCTTTTGATATATTTCTTTCAACAACAGTTCTATCAGAATACATAAGATGCATACCATAACGAGACTGCCAGATTGTATTGTCCTTTATTGTATTATTGTCGCTTTGTTCTAAATAAATCCCATCACGGACATTTTGGATTTTGATGTTCTCAATAAGATTACGATTGGATTGCCATAAATCAATTCCATTAGCCCGTCTTTGTCCAACAATCATACTGTTCTCAATTTTTATATTCCTAGCATCTTCTAACTTAATCCCCATGTATGACGCGTGTACTTCTAATCCACTGATGTAGTGCTTATCTCCCGCTACAAATATCGCTGGCTGATCTGTATTATCATTACATTGTTCTATTTTCAAATCTTTAAGGATAATGTTTTCCTTTTTTATTGTAATAACAGGATCCTTACCACAAGAGATTATTTTAGTATTTTTATCCCCTTGTATTGTAATCGGTTTCGATATTTTTATCGTTTCATTATAAGCTCTATTTTCTAATTTAATTGTTTCATATGGGGAAGCCGCGTCAATTTTTGATTGCAATGTAGACTCAGCATGAATACTTACTCCTGGAAAGCAAAAAACTATAAATAAAAGAAGAGAAGAACAAATTTTTTTCATATACATTTCCCTTCTCTCAAAGCTATTAGTTATCACTATAGAAGAGAATACCAATAATTTGTGTGAAATTTGTGAAAAATAAACGTGTTTTTTGTGATACATATAAAATTATTACCTGAAGACAAAAGAATCACTACACTTCATTAGAACATGAATTTTTTTTAAAACAAGTTTGTTTAAAGAAGCGAATACATACAACGGTTCTGGTGCAAAGATAGCATTTATTTGAAAGAGGTATATAGATTCCTAATGGAATCTATTCTTATGCAGCCATTCCGAATAGTTGATGAATAAACTTCATTTCATTTTGGACAGACTTGTCCCGTAATATAAGTTGGCCTTTTTTAATGATATGCATCGCTTCTATTCCTGAAAGAATAGATGTAGCTGTACGAAAAGATTTCAATCCTAACATTGAACGAACTCTCTTTTTAATAAAACGATGATCTTACTCTACAATATTATTAAGGTATTTTATCTGCCTTATTTGGATGCCTACAGGCATCTTTTTCTCTTTCTTCAACTCTTCAATCGCTATAGGATAGACTGGGTTTTTGTCTACGGTAATCACACGGGGCTTTGAAACATAAAAAGACTGCAAAGCTTTCTTGAAAAAACGCTTTGCAGTCCTATGATTTCTTGTTTTACTTAAATGAAAATCAATTGTATTTCCTTTTGAATCAACAGCACGATATAGGTACATCCATTGACCTTTGACTTTCACATACGTCTCATCGACTCGCCAAGAATCATTGGTTGACTTAAGATGACGTCGTACTCGCTTATCTAATTCGGGACCATATTGATGAACCCATCCCATGATAGTTGTATGAGCTAGGGATAGCCCACGTTCTTCCATCATTTCGACTAAATCACGAAAACCGAGGTTGTACCGTAGGTACCATCTCACGGTTAATAAAATAATATCCGGTTGATAATGTTTCCACTTGAATAGATTTTGCTTTTCCATACTGGGGGTCACATCCTTTTTTTGAGTACTAGTATCAGTATGTCCAAGTTTAGGAGGTTACTTACAAGCGTTTTGGAGTGTTTGCACCAGAACCCATTAATTTAAGTTATAATATTTTTTGCATAAAAAGAAATGTTGTTTTTCATGTATACCTATTAAATGAATACTTTGTATTAAGTTTGGATTATGAGCGATTGGATCAGGGAAATGTATGTGGCCAGCAATGTCATCTTCGATTTTAGAAAGCATTTTTTCTAAATTCTTCGTTTCATCATCTAGCCCTTTAATTAACCTTTCAAATGAAATTTTACCTTCTATTCCTTTAGGTGGTAGCAAAATAAAAGGTGCTTTCATTGGTTTGTTGTGTTTCTCTTTATATTCAGTATATATGTCCTTACTATGGGTTTTGTAAGGTGACTTTTTTCTTGCTGCAGCAATTGGTCTAGACAGTGGTAAATATAACTTATTTAATTGTCGAAATCGCCTGACCATTAAGTATAAATGATAATATGTTTCTCCAAAAGACCACTTATCCTTATAAGGCCGTTCCCATTCTTTGTTTTTGAAACACTGTATTTCATTAGCGAATTCTTCTCTTTGTTGATAAATTTTGTTAAAATGATTAGTCATGTAAATGCTCTGCATAATTCCCCCTGTGTATGTTAGTTAAAGTTTCTATAATTTGCGAATAGCACACTAACTTAATATTATAGTTAGTAAAGTTCTTTCCGCTTAACAAACACCAACTATAATTTTCGATAACCCCACGTACATAATGAAATAATTCACCTTCAATTTCTGTTTCATCCTTAATAAAATAATTCCTTACTAAAGGTGAATTGATATTGTTTTTAATGTCGAATAAACTAATCCCTTTACATTTCACATAACTTTCTTTAAAAGTCCATGCATCTGTAAAAAAATTGATTTGTTCTCTTTGTGATAGAGTTAATAAGTGTTTTAGTTCTTCTTGAGTAAAAAAGAATTGAGCTAACTCATGATTGCACCGCTTATATTCCTCAATATCAGCCCCTACGGCAGCATTATCACTGTAAGTACACATAACCCATTCATTACAATTTGAAATATTAAAGAAGCCTTTCGATAATAGAGGCTTCCCTCGCATATTATAGGTTATACTCAACGGATATTTCATTCTTTGTTTTGTGAACAGCACATACTGTATAAGTAAATCGCTGTACATAATATGAAGCTTTTTTTAGGATGTGTAGTTTTTTTAAATCTCTGTATAGCTCGTTTATAAGACTTTTAAATTATTCCTCCTAGCATTCGTTTAACAAACAGATTGATAGATAACGAACAATGTGTAGTTGATAATAAATTCATGTTGTTTATAATGAAATTATATCGTTTTTTCCATAAAATTCAATTTACATTTAAGGCCTAAATGTAAGATAAAAAACAAAAGGATGAAATCAGTTGTTTATAATGACAATAACGAACGGGGAGGTATACGATGTTGAAAAAAGAAGATCTGCGGATTATTCGAACAAAGAAATTTATATATGATGCTTTTATCAAACTGATAGCGGAAAAGGGATACGATGCTATTACCATTCAAGATATCGCAGATGAGGCACTCATCAATCGGGCAACATTTTACTCGCATTACAGGGATAAACAAGATTTGTTAACAAAGCTTAGCGAGAGTGCACTAGAAGAGTTGACAAGTAAGATGCTCCTATATGCCCATGTGCAGGGACATCAAATAGATTCTTCGAAACTCGAGGAAGTTTTACAATCGATATTTGAGTGTATGGTAAAACATGCGGACTTTTATAAAACCATGTTTGGGCCTCATGGCATTCATGATTTTAACCTACAAATGCAGCAGACTATTATGGATAATCTTGAACGAAATTACATTGAGCTTAAAATTGGAGAACATGACTCAGATATTCCAAAGGATATGGTATTACGTTTCTTCACTTCCTGTGTTGTTGGGATGGCAATTTGGTGGCTTCAAAATGACATGAAATATTCACCGAAATATACTGCACAACAGTTAGTGAAGCTTATGACTAAAGGACCCTTTTGTGCAGTAGGTTTTACTTTTTTTAATGAGCGCTAGAAAGAGCAACTGTACCGGGAATTGCAAAGGGTTCTGGTGCAAAAATAGAATAAAAGATAATAAAGCGCATAGATTTCTAACGAAATCGTATCTTATGCTGTAAGTCCAAACAATTGATGAATGAATTCTTTCTCGTTTTGGACAGACTGATCCCGTAAATAAACTTGTTCTTTTTTAATCATATGCATGGCTTCTACTCCAGAAAGTATGGATGTAACTGTGTCAAAACATTTGAACCCTAGCATACGCTTCTTTAGAAAGCGATGATCTTGTTCTACTATGTTATTCAGGTACTTTTGTTGTCTAAGTCGCATACCACCAGGTATGTTTTTTTCTTTTTTCAATTGTTCAATTGCTATAGTATAAGCTGAATTTTTATCGACTGTTATAACACGAGGTTTTGAAACATGAAAAGGCTGCAAAAAGCTTTTTGCAGCCTTTTCGTCCCGTGTTTTGCTCAGGTAAAAATCAATTGTATTTCCTTTCGAATCAACAGCACGATACAGGTACATCCATTGACCTTTTACTTTGATATATGTTTCATCGACTCTCCAGGAGTCACTTGTTTATTTAATTTGATGATTTTAAATTTAAAAATTATTTTTTTGTTGATAGGAGCTTGTATATGAAGGTAATGTGTATAAAAAATTCAGGAGATACATTTTCAGAGGGTTTATTAAAACAAGGATATAATCGAGACTCGATTATAAATTTAGAAATCCATAAGGAATATGTGGTTTATGGTATTAGTTCATTGAATGGAGAATTAGACTATCTAATCTTAGGTGAAAATGAAAACTTGCCTTCATGGTACCCAGCTGAATTGTTTGAAGTATCTAATCCTTTACAACCTTTAGAATGGTATTTTGCGGTTCATAAACATAGTAAAGAGACAACAATAGAATATATATGGGGTTATAAAGAATTAGCTTTAAACGATAGACATGTTCTTGGTTTGATAGAAAGAGAGAAAAAAGAGATCGAAATATTTTTAAAGCGTAAAGCTGAAATTGATGAATTTGAGGAATTGTAATAGTAAAGGAATTGATTAATGCATAAAAACCGTAGGAATAATTAATTTCTACGGTTTTTTGTACATAACTTTTAAATAAACACCTTATTTTTTGAAAAAGTTGAAGGCTCAAATGGAAGTTTTTCCGGTTTGCGATTTGAATCAATATGATATTTTCCAAATCGATTTTGTATTATCTGGTGGAACCGTAAAAACAGTAAAAACTATCGGTAAGGTAGTTGGGACTGTTGAGGATATTGAAAAGAAAGCGAAAAATCTTGATAAGGCTGCGAAAACAACTAATTTCACAAAGTATCCCACAGGTTTTGATGAAGTTGCTAAGTATGTAAAGGAACATAAAAAATTACCGGATAATTATATTACGAAAGATCTAGCTGAATCACTAGGTTGGGTGAAGAAAGAAGGAAATCTGCATAAAGTAGCTCCTGGTAAAAGTATGGATGGCGATATTTTTGAAAACAGAAAGAAGCAACTACCCGACGCTCCGGGTAGTACTTGGTATGAAGCGGATATTAATTATGTTTCAGGCTATCGAGGTAATGATAGAATTGTCTATTCTAGTGATGGACTAATTTATAAAACTTCGGATCATTATAAAACATTTACTGAAATAAAGTAGGAGGAGTTTTTATGGAATTTTTACATTTAGATGGTCGACAATTTACAAGTGAAGAAATTTCACACAAAATATTAAAGGAAAAGCTAGATCTTCCTGATTATTATGGAGAAAATGCTGATGCACTATGGGATTGCTTAATTGGATGGATAGATATTCCATTAACAATAGAATGGGAGTTTTTTAAAGAAAGTAAAAATATGTTAGGTCAAGAGGCAGATATAATTTTAGAAACATTTCAAGATGCTCAAGAAAAAATGTCAGGTAAATTCTACATTGTTGTAAAATAACTAAAAAGAACTTAGGTAAACATAAAAAACGTAGAAATAATTATTTTCTACGTTTTTTATTGTATCAATTTGAATACTTTCCCAGAGTGGCCCCTCATACCCAGAATTGTTTCCGTACCCCTTTAGGGGATACTTTAAAATCTTAGGTTGATTCCCATGTAGCGGAGCCTATATACATATTAAAATAATTAAGCCCTGCATATGCAGGGCTATTTTCTAATTACTTACTTACCAGAACCACAACGGCTTTTTCTTCTCTTTTGTAGCTGCTACTTCATCACGATATGTATAGGGGTACCGCCACACATCCATCAAGCTAAGGTTTTAACATATCCCAAAAACAAAAATTTTAAACACTTAAGGAATTTGTAAGTATCAAGTAAGAAAAACGAGAGCTTTGTTTCTTATAATTAAAATATAAAGTGAAGGAAGAAAGGTTGTTTCTGGGGTTAATATGCATGTGGAAAAAAGAGAAATCAACGGTTTGTTAGAGTAATAATATCAGTATGTACAAGTTTTAGAGATTACTTGCAAATATTTTGAATTTTTTGCACCAGAACCCTAATTACCATACCTGTTTTTTACCATCACATATTGGAGGTTAAAACATGAATAAAAAAAAGAAAATCCAAAAATCAGTACTTACCTTTATCCTACTCTTTTCTTTAGGTGTTTCATCTTTCCCGCTTACAACAGCTATTCACGCAGATACACGCGAAGAACAATCTGCAAAAAAGAAACTAATCTCTTTAACGGAGCGTACATCATTATTTTTTGAATATCTCCAGCAAGGTAAGTATGCAGAGGCACTCCAGTTGACGTCTGCTGCTTTTCAATCCAAGTTTACAGCAAACACATTACAAAACTGGTGGACACAAAGTGACTGGAGCGAGATAAAAAGCATGGGAACCCCCGTGATAAAAGAACGAAACTTGGTCCATCAGACGGTGGAAATTCCAGGAACTACCATGCCGCTACTCCTTAAATTTACACCTGGCGGAAAAGTAGATGAAGTTGGGGTAAGGATGCCTCCAGAATCTTATACCATCCCGCATCCTAGCTATGATCAACCTGCTTCCTATCAAGAACGTGAAATCGTCATTGGAAATTCTACATATCCGTTACCGGCCACATTAACGGTTCCGAAACATAAGCCTGGTGAGAAGGTACCCGTAGTTGTTCTTGTTCATGGTGCTGGCATCCATGATCGCGATAGTACATATCTGGGAACAAAAATCTTACGAGACCTTGCGGTGGGCCTTTCATCCAACGGAATTGCAGTGTTACGCTATGAAAAACGCACCTTAGAACACGCATTAAAGATGAGTGCAGAACCTGGTACATTAGACCGTGATACTACAGATGATGCCATATATGCAGCAAAATCAGCAGCACAGCAGGAAGGCATTGATCCAAGTAATATTTTCATTCTTGGACATAGCCTAGGAGCTGGCACAATCCCGCGTATACTAAGCAAAGCGCCTTCCTCACTTGTCCGAGGAAGTATCTTACTCGCGCCACCTGCACGCCCTTTGACTGACATTGCCATTGATCAGTATCAATACCTTGGGGCGTCAAAGGAAGAAATTGATGAACTAAAAAGACAGGTCGCTTTTATCCAGGATCCTACGTTCAATCCTGACCATCCTCCAGCTGGCTACAATTTTGGGTCGCCTCATTTTATGTATGATGTTTCTAGGTGGCGTCCAGTTGAAGAGGCAAAATCACGAAAAGAGCCTTTACTCATTCTGCAAGGTGCACGCGATTATCAAGTAACAGTAAAAGATGAATATACAAAATGGCAGGAAGGACTTTCAAACCGTGGGAATGTTCAGTTTAAAGAATACCCGAAATTGAATCATTTCTTCACGGAGGGTGATGGGGAATTAAGTCTTCCTAGTGAATACGAAATCCCTGCTAATGTTCCCGAGTACGTCATCCAGGACATTATTACATGGGTCAACGAGACAAAAAAATAAGATAGCATCAAAAGCCTTCATGCAATTATCATTGTGTGAAGGCCTTTTTGAGACTAGTGATTCAGACATATCTATTATTTTCGATATCATTTTATATAATATTTGCCCCATAACGAAAAATTAGAGTCTTTTATAGCAATGAAGTTCATTTTTATCGTTTTGGGTGCAACCTGTTCTGTTAGCTTGATAGCGATGGGCTGAACCCCAAAAAAAGAAAAAATTTGAAATAAAACCATAAATCCCTACATTCATTCCATATTTCGCTCTATAATGATAAAATGGTATTTTGTGATTACAGGAATTATATTATTCTGTTCAAATAGTATTTAAATTAAGCAATTTAAAGGAGTAATTAGAATATGAAAGAGGACAATAATTTTTCAATTAAGAAAATGTGGAAGATAACTAATCCTTCTAAAATTCATTTTATCTCAGGGTTAGTATTATCTATTGTTTCAAGTGTAATTTCATTGATAATACCTTTATTAATAAAAGATATAATGGATGAACTTTCAAAAGGTATATCTTTTGGTTTAATAAGTCAAATTTCTATTTTGTTAATTTTGGAAATAATCTTTTCAGCTTTTTCTCTTTATTTACTATCTAAAGTAGGGGAAGAAATAGTGAAAAACTTGCGTGATAAACTTTGGGGGAAGTTTTTAAAATTACCTGTAAAATATTACAATGATAATAAATCTGGTGAGATGGTAAGTAGAATAACTAGTGATACTACAGCAATAGTGAATATTATTTCATCTGAAATTGTTGATTTAATCACGAGTTGTATAACATTAATACTTTCTTTAATTATTTTATTTACGTTAGATGTTCCAATGACATTAGTTTTGATTTTAGTAGTACCGATAACCCTTTTTATTGTAATTCCTTTGGGAGAGAAAGTATATGACCTTTCTTTTCAAGAACAAAATAAAATGTCTCAGTTGACGGCTTATTTATCACAGACTCTTTCTGAAATTAAGCTTGTGAAATCTTATAATACTGAATTGAAAGAAACGGAAAATGGAAAAAAGCATTTTGATTTTCTTTATATGAATGGAATAAAAAGGGCTAAAATTAATTCTATATTAACTCCCGTTTTAGGGACATTTACTACTACAGTTTTAATTGGTGTAGTAGGTTTTGGTGCCTGGAGGGTAGATCAAGGTCTTATTAGTTCTGGTGAGTTAGTAGCATTTTTATTGTATCTGTTTCAAATTATGTCTCCTTTTATACAAATGAATCATTTTTTAACGAGTTTTCAAGAGGCAAAAGGATCTATGAAAAGATTATTTGAAATTTTAGAAGAAGAAGAGGAAGTTCAAGTTGTTACTAAAACATGTATTGGATTTCCAACACAATTAGAGTTTAAAGATGTTTCGTTTAGATATGATGAAAAAGAGAATGTTATTGAAGATATTTCTTTTAAAATTAAGAAAGGATCTTTAACAGCACTAGTTGGACCAAGTGGTTCTGGAAAAAGTACGGTATTTTCGTTAATAGAAAGATTTTATGATCCAACTAATGGAGATATTTTATTAGATGACGTATCTTATAAAAATATACATGTAGAAGAATGGAGACAGAAATTTAGTTATGTTTCGCAAGATACTCCAATTTTTTCAGGTACAGTTAGAGAGAATATTTTATATGGAAAAAATGATAAGGTTACAGATGATAAATTGATAGAAATTGCAACATTTGCAAATGCACATGAATTTATTTGCGGTTTATCGGATGGTTATAATACGCAGGTAGGAGAAAGGGGTAATCAACTTTCAGGTGGACAAAAACAACGTATTGCTATAGCTAGAGCTTTAATGCGTGATGCTGATTTTCTGTTATTAGATGAGGCTACAGCAAATCTAGATTCTGATTCAGAAAAACAAGTACAAAAGGCTATAAATACATTAATTCATAAACAAACAACTTTTGTAATAGCACATAGGTTGTCTACTATTGTACATGCTGATCAAATTATTGTATTAGAGGATGGTAGAATTACAGGCTTTGGAACTCATTATGAGTTATTAAGTAATCATGAATATTATCAAAAAGTTATTAAGCAGCAATTTGAAAGACAATAATTTATTTATTATTTAAGAGTTGAAAAAGAGCAAGTATTTGGGGTTTCTCCACATCACTATCAAGCTAAGCTTATGCAAAGTCAATTTTAGGCGAGATTGTTTCTTTTTTCTAAAGGGCAAGTGTAGGTGATTGAAAGATTTGCATACGAAATAAACCCTAACGGGTTTCACTTTTTTGAATTAAGCGGCTTGATTATCAGACATGGTACAATTGTAAACGACACCTAATATATCAAAGACCGTTTTTTTCTCATATCGATGAGATTTCCGCCCGTTTTGCTGTAGGAGATTGAACAGGCGAAGTAACACCTTTGATAGCTCTTGGGTGTCTTTTTGAATAGTTTGGAATAGAAGGAGAAAATAGTCTTTAATCACATATATTGCTTTATACTCACCAAGCTCCCGTTTTTTCTTCATGAGGAGTAATTGGCGCATTTGAAACATGATAGAAGAACAGAGTAGAATGGCAATCAATTGACCATATAAATGGCACTCCAATCGTTCTGGTTTTATCTTTTTACAATGATGAATTTGAAAGAATGACTTCCACGTTTTAAATAAAATTTCGATTTGCCAACGTAAAGAATACCAATCATGCACCTGCCCCATCGGGACAATATCTGTAGGGGTATTTGTCATATATACATTGATACCGCTAAGTCGTTTACTACGAGCAGAATACTTCATTCCTTTCTTTTTTTCTCTTACAGTTTGATCTTGTAATCGTTTTTGTTGTTGTTCTTTTGTTAGTCGATGAATAATCACACGAGTTGGGACTTTATCCGTCATTCCTACATAAGCGTTGGATATTTCATATGTTTGTCCTGGTTGAAGAGAGTTCATTACAACCTCCATATCTATCTGGATATACTCTGTACCTTTCTTGATTCTGCCATCTTGAAAATAATCAGGATTAGGATTTTTTTGATAAATACGTGTATTCGATTTGATACGTGAGATATAATAAGCCTTTTTATCTTGTATATGTTGAAGATCTTTCAAATGGAAATAACCTAAATCTCGGATACATAAATCATTCGCTGTTACAGTTGGGGCACACAGGGAACCGTAGGTTCGATCATGTTGTTTCCCTGGACCTGTATGGATATGAAGGAACTGTCCACTTAATAAATCATACTCAAGCTGAATCTTTACTCCCGCTGTATGGCTGCATCCTCCTGCACTTGGATAAACAAACGAAAAAAGATCTGGAAGTTGAAATGCAGTTGAATCTAAAATACGAATACGCTTGAAAACAGAGGTGTATGGAGAAGAAATTCGCATAGATGAAGTTAGTTTTTTATTTAGAAGGTTAGTCAATATGTGTTGTAAAAATTGAACGGCTGATCTATTAAACCTTTGATTCAGTCCTTCCGGACTGATGAGTACTTCTGTGGATGCCTCTAAACAGCTAGATAACTGAGCTAAAGAGGTTGTAGCGATATTTTGACTCATCCATATACATAAAGCGACTAAATCTTTTGCTTGGTATTTACTGGTTCGTTGTACGAAACCAACATCTCTAGCAAGATCCCGTAAGGTATTTGGAGATAAAAAACTTTGAATCTCTTGAGCAAATAGCTGTAATTTATCAGATACAGAAATAGACATACAAAAACGCCATCCTTTCCTATGATTCTACAAAAAGAATAGCGTATTTTTTCATTTTAGGGGAGGGTTTGTTGAAGTAGCCTGATAGCAATTGGTGGTACCCCTTATAGGATAATAGAAGTTTGCATTTTCAATTTTTTCACACTCTATTAACAAGGCAGTTATAGCATCCTGGTTTAGCGTTAAGAATGTGAATATATTCTACTTCTTTATTATCAAAAATTTCATCTATATTTTCTCTTAAATTTACACCTTCTGTAACCCTTGCTTCTACAATCATTGATTCAGCATTGTAGCCGCGTATAGATAGGTACCTATGATGTAACATAAGCGGAATTTCATTTACATCTAGCTTAGCGGTAGTTGCTCCCTTTCGTATAAATATAGGACCACTTGCTTTATAAGGCGAATTAACACTATGATATTGGTAATTCAGTAAGATTACCTCTTCTCCTACCTCTGCATCCTTCAAACTTATCCTGCAAGGATATCCAGGATTTTTATTTGCTATTATTTTGACTGCCCCGATACTTTTTAATGCTTCTTCATTCATTAGAAATAGGTTATTAAACTCCTTCTCTTGTAACGCAACGATTTGAAAGCTATTTCTCATATTCTATCCCTCCTTAATTAGTTGTTATAAAACATTTCACTAATGATGCTACCACTAAAGTTTATAAAACTTCTTCAATAATCCTGCCCGTTTATTGAAGAATGAATTTTCATAATCTTCATAGTAAGTTTAGCATAAAATTCCACAGGAACCTCTAAAAAACTCATCCTTTTTAAAAGATGATGATTGCCCAGTTTATTAATATCGTTTAAAGTAAATCGTTTATCGGTTAAACCTAGTTTCAGAGCTGGCGTTGACCTTGTTTTTTTAGATACTTTAGTAGCCAAACAGAAGTAGTAGTATGTTCTAAAAATATATATTTTTTATTTTGGGGGATAATGTATTTCTTAGCTTGATAGCGATGTGAAGATACCCCTAATAGGAAGTAATTTGTCTAACTCCTCCTTAGGATAATCCCTTTTGAAAATCTTTTTATTTAAATGTATAATTGTGTTAAAAGTCACAAATTTTAGAATTGAGGTGAATATCATGAAAAGTTTTGGTATGTTAGTACTCTCTACTATTTTTTCAGTGCTCCTAGTATATTATAATGTCGATTCCTTTTATAATAAATTTACATCAGGGAATACATATTACTGGGTAAACGTGATCCTAGCTGCTGGATTTCTTATATCCTTAATTATCAACATAAAAGATATCATCAAGAAAAACTACACAATTTCTGAATCGAATTAAGGGGCCTATTATGGTTCCTTTTTCTATGCAAAATAAAAAAGAAGCGGATTCGCTACTTAAAATTTGTTATTTTCCTGAAAGTAAACTTTTAGATAGAAGTTTACTTTCAGTTATTTTTAAAACAATCACCCCAACATACCATCAAACATTATGGAATAGCACCGATAAGGAGGCACTCATGAAAACTATTTTAATAATAATTCGTGGAAACTCAGGATCAGGAAAAAGCACAGTAGCCCGACAACTACAGCTACTCCTAGAAGACGCCTTACTAGTTCCACAAGATGTTGTTCGTAGAGACATACTTCGTGTAAAAGATACTGTCGGGAACTTATCTGTTGAACTTATCAAACAAATAGCACTTTACGGTATGAATAAAGTAAACTATGTAATTGTAGAAGGCATTCTAAGCAATAGTAAGTACAAAACTATGCTTACAGAACTAATTGATACATTTGAAGAAACTCACATCTATTACTATGACATTTCTCTCAAGGAAACAATAGCTAGACATAAAACCAAGCCCAATAAAAACGATTTTGGCCAAGTTGAATTAGCCGCTTGGTACATTGCTAAAGATTTTCTAGATTTACCAAACGAGAAAACTATTTCCGAAACTATGTCAGTAGATGAAACTGTCAAAATGATTATCTCTGATATTGAGACGGTTTCTAAAACATCTGAAGTAGATATTTAAGAATAAACCTCTATAACTAAGTTAAGTACGAAAACATTTTCCTACATAAAACAGAAAAAGTCCTAAATTAATAGGACTCTTTTTTTCCTTCTCTCGAAAGTAAACTTTTACCCATTAGTGTACATTCAAAATATTGATTTCATTAATCTTATTCGACTTTATCTATTTTTAACAAAATCAATAACATAAGTATACTTTCAAAACACTATAAATAAAGAAATCAAGAAATCTGTAAACAAAAAACATCTCATTAATATAAAAAAGAATGCCACCTTAAAAGGCAGTATTCTTTTTTATATTTTCATCTAAGCAACTAAATAATTAAATGCCATATATATGGTTAAAAATACACCTAATACTAATTCAAGACCGATAATTATATATGAAACATTTAAATTAAAATCTCTTATGCTTCTATATATAAACATAATCCCTAATAAGAAGAGTGTAACATATAAAAATTGACCGATACTAAAAGTTAAAGTACTCGATAGTAAAATTAAAATTATAAACAGCTTGTCTATCGTTTTATAATTAATTATTTTTTGTCCAACAAGTGGTTGCATAAATTCCCTCCTAATATTCATTTTCCTAATTATGGATATTATTAGACCTATTATATCATGAATTTTCTGTTTTTTTATGTTGTAAATAAGCTATTTATATAAGTTTACATAACACCAATTAAGGGTAAGCAATTAGTCTTGAAACTTACCAAATTCACTTATAACACACATTATATATGAGTTAAATGAACATTATAGCCAAGAAAATAAAAGTAGTAAAAATATGGCTAAACGTAAACAGTATGCTTTCATTTGTAATTGAATGCGAGAGCTTGGAATTATGACGAATAATTTTTTTCATTATAAAGCCATATAGGATTGAAATTACTGTAAGTACAAATAGTATAGTTAAAAATTTCATCCTATTATAGTCCACAGTTGTTGCTGTAATAATAGCAGGTTTTATGGCAAAGAAATATGCCATTAGATACATAAAGACATTCAAAGTACAATATACAGAAAAATTTATAATTTTTTTGTTCAAATTGATCCTCCTCATAAATAATATTGTTTACAACATCTCTTTCAGGATCATTTGGTATGATAACCTTTATACCATTAGATTCTAAATGTGATTTGTAAGCATCCTAATCTAGAATCGAAAAAACTGTGTAGGTTCTATGTCTCTATCAAATGATTTTTGCACCAGAACCAAAAAAAGAGATAAAAACACTTTTATTAAGTGCACTATCTCTTTTCGAATATGTAATGCATATCCCATGTAAATTTACCACATATTTTAATGGGACTTACAGATTGCTCTTCAACAAAAATTATATCTCATTTTTTGTAAAAAATATACGATTTTCAACTTTTTGTAAAATCCGCCGTGGAAATATATGCAATACAAATATATTGACATATTATATTTATCTATACCTATCGATTCGTATTATTACAATTAATATGAATCGAATATAAAAATATGTATTTCTATATAATTAAATATATGATTGGACTTTGTGATAATTCAATATCATGAGCTTTTCCTGTCTCGAGCTTTTCTCGATATATGTAAATATGAGGAACTTTATTACTAATAGGGGTAGAACCACACATCCATCAACTTAAGGATTTAGACTATTCTTAAACTTAAAAGCACGTTACTATTCTCTTATGTTAATGAGA